>JBEBBR010000195.1:0-9849 GCA_041158285.1 Actinomycetota bacterium | reverse complement strand
TTAATCGCTGTCGTTGCAAGCATCGACCCTGTTATGGGTGGAGTGGATCGCTAATGAGTTTGACCGAAGCAACCTGGAACGAAGCGCGAGATCTCGCGGGTCGTTACCCACAATCACGATCAGCATTGTTGCCAATGTTGCATCTTGTACAAAGTGCCGAAGGTTCTGTAACCACTGACGGTATTGCTTTGTGTGCAGATGTTTTGGATCTCACCACTGCCGAAGTTGCTGCTGTTGCAACTTTCTACACGATGTACAAGCGTCACAAAACTGGTAAGCATCACGTAGGTGTGTGCACCAACACGATGTGTGCAGTTCTTGGTGGCGATGACATCTGGAAAGCAGTCAGCACTGATCTGGATGCAGGTCACGATGAAACCACTGCCGATGGCACATTCACACTTGAACGCATCGAATGCCAAGCCGCCTGTACACATGCACCAGTTGTGACATTCGACTGGGAGTTCTTCGACGATGCAACTGTCGAATCAACTCGCGCTGCAATTGCAGATTTGAAGAATGGCAAGCCAGTCCAATCAACTCGCGGTGCAACCATCAACGGACTTGCAGCATCAGAACGTCAGCTTGCTGGTTTTGATGATGATCAAGTTGATGCGCCAGCGATGGACGAAAAAATGTTGGCTGGTCTGAATGCTGCAAAAGCTTCAGGTCAAACTTTGCCAAAGTCGGAGGTCTAAGTCATGACGTTGACTCCAATCTTGACTGCTCACTGGGACGAAGCAGACTCTTACAAACTTGAGGGTTACCGTCGTCATCACGGATATGCAGCTCTCGCAAAAGCATTGAAATCTGATCCAGACTCAATCATCCAAACTGTCAAAGACACTGGTTTGCGTGGTCGTGGTGGTGCAGGTTTCCCAACCGGTATGAAGTGGGGCTTCGTTCCACAAAACGATGGCAAACCTCATTACCTTGTTGTGAATGCTGACGAATCAGAGCCAGGTGCCTGCAAAGACATTCCTTTGATGATGGCAAACCCACATGCTTTGGTTGAAGGTGTGGCAATCGCGTCGTATGCAATTCGCGCAAACCACGCGTTCATTTACATTCGCGGTGAAGTTCCACACGTTATCCGTCGCGTTCGCAATGCAGTCAAAGAGGCGTACGCCGCTGGCTTGCTTGGTCAAAACATTCAAGGCTCAGGGTTCAACCTCGATGTGGTTGTTCACTCTGGTGCTGGCGCATATATCTGTGGTGAAGAGACAGCATTGCTTGATTCACTTGAGGGTCGCCGCGGCCAGCCTCGTTTGAAGCCACCATTCCCTGCGGTCGCAGGTTTGTATGCATCACCAACTGTTATCAACAATGTTGAAACCATTGCAAACATTCCATACATTGTTCGCAACGGTGCGGAATGGTTCCGTCAATGGGGAACCGAAAAATCTCCAGGTTTCAAATTGTTTGCAGTCTCTGGTCACGTAAAGCGCCCGGGTATTTACGAAGCAGCTCTTGGTACAACCATGCGCCAACTTCTTGATTACGCAGGTGGCATGCGGGATGGTCACGAACTTAAGTTCTGGCTTCCAGGTGGATCTTCAGTTCCAATGTTGACTGCAGATCATCTTGATATTCCTTTGACGTACGAAGATATGGCAGCTGCCGGCACGATGCTCGGAACCGGAACTCCAATGATGTTTGACGAAACCACCAGTGTTGTTAAAGCAGTCAGTCGTTGGTTGCAGTTCTACAAGCATGAATCATGCGGTAAGTGCACACCATGTCGTGAAGGTACGTACTGGATTTCTGATTTGCTCAAGCGCCTCGAAAAAGGTCAAGGCAAAATCGAAGATCTCGACACGATTGATGACTTGTGCAAACAAATCAGTGGTCGCTCATTCTGTGCACTTGGCGATGCGGCCTCAACACCGTTCCCAGCTGCAATGAAATATTTCCGTGACGAATTCGCCGCGGGTGTTCACACGGCTGCAGATCAACTTTTTGATCCTGCTGCCTCCACCGTCTTTGCGAAGGCGAACGTCTAATGACTGTTACTTCAAATACCAATTCAAACGACGCACTCCCAGTCGAAACTGTCACCGTCACCATTGACGGTGTCGAGATGCAGGTGCCAAAAGGAACTTTGGTAATTCGCGCAGCCGAACAAATCGGTGTGCAGATTCCACGTTTCTGCGATCACCCACTTCTCGAACCAGTTGCTGCTTGTCGTGCATGCCTTGTCGAAATTGAAGGACAACCAAAGCCGCAGCCATCATGTGCAATCACTGTTGCTGATGGCATGAAGGTTCGCACTCAGCATTCGTCAGAAATTGCAGACGAAGCGCAAAAAGGTGTGATGGAGTTCTTACTCATTAATCACCCACTTGATTGCCCAGTGTGTGACAAGGGTGGCGAATGCCCATTGCAAAACCAAGCAATGAGCAACGGCCGCACCGAATCTCGCTTCGATGGCACTAAGCGTGAATTTGAAAAGCCAATCAATGTGTCCGAACAAATTTTGTTGGACCGTGAACGTTGCGTCTCATGTGCACGCTGCACCCGTTTCGCTGATCAGGTTGCTGGCGATCCAATGTTGGCATTGCTCGAACGTGGAGCTCACCAACAAGTTGGTACATCAGATGATCAACCATTTGATTCGTACTTCTCTGGCAACACAATTCAGATTTGCCCAGTCGGAGCTTTGACGAGTGCGAAGTACCGCTTCCGTTCCCGCCCATTCGATTTGGTTTCTGTACCAACAACCTGTGAACACTGCGCAAGCGGATGTTCATTGCGTACAGACATCCGTCGCGGTGTTGTTCAGCGTCGACTTGCGTGGGATGACCCACAGGTCAACGAAGAATGGAACTGTGACAAAGGCCGTTTCGCATTCCCGTATGCACAAGAAGGTCGTCTCACCACACCACTAGTTCGTGGTGAAGATGGTGTACTTCACAAAGCTTCATGGACCGAAGCGATTGCAAAAGCCGCTGAAGGTTTGGCTCAAGCTCGTGGTGGTCGTGCAGCAGTTCTCGCTGGTGGTCGTCACACACTCGAAGATGCATTTGCGATTTCAAAGTTTGCACGCGGTGTACTCGGAACTGATGATGTTGATTTCCGCGCTCGCCCACATTCAGCTGAAGAAGCAGCTTTCCTTTCTTCTGTTGTTGCAGGTAGCGGCCTAGGCGTCACATACGAAGCACTCGAACGCGCTTCACATGTTGTGTTGGTTGCACTCGAACCTGAAGATGAAAGTCCAATCATTCAGCTGCGTTTGCGCAAGGCCGTTCGTCGCGGACGTACTCGCGTTACATCTGTGTCATCACACATCACCGAAGGTCTTTACAAACTCAAAGCAGTTTTGGTTACAGCCAAAGCCGGTGAAGAAGTTGCTGCACTTGCTGAAGCTGGCATTGATGCAGACACCATTGTTTTGGTTGGTGAACGCGCTGCAACAGTTCCAGGTTTGTTCACTGCACTTCTTGCTGCAAGTGAATCAACCGGTGCACGACTTGCATGGGTTCCACGTCGCGCAGGTGATCGCGGTGCCGTCGAAGCTGGCCTTCTCCCAGGTCTGTTGCCTGGTGGTCGCGTCATCACCGACGAAACCGCCCGTCGCGAGACCGCAGCCGCGTGGGGAGTGGATGCATCTGTCATCCCAACCACCGCTGGTCGTGATTTCGCAGGAATCGTCAACGCGGCTTCTGCAGATGCATACGAAGCACTTGTTGTTACTGGTGTTGATGTGGACGACACATTCAATCCAGATGCAACTCTTGCTGCACTTCAGCACGCATCATTTGTGGTTTCACTCGAACAACGTCCGACCGCAATTACAGCTCTTGCAGATGTAGTTCTTCCGGTCGCAACAGTCACCGAAAAAGCTGGAACATTTGTTGATTGGGAAGGACGTAATCGTCCATTCACCCAAGCAATTCGTGACAGCATCACGATGACTGATGCTCGAGTTCTTGCAATGATCGCTGATGCACTCGATGTGATGGTTGGTCGTCAAGATGTTGCAACATTGCGCTCTGAGATTGCAGCCCTTGCACCAGTCGATGGTCATCGCGCAGCGAAACCAGCAGTGAGTGCAGTGGCAACAAGCGGTGTCACTCTGAGCACCTGGAATCAACTCCTTGATCAAGGTTCTCTACAAGAAGGTGAACCTTTCTTGGCCGCGACCGCTCGCACTCCACTTGCACGCATGACAGCCGAGACGGCAGCCGCACATGGTGTTGCTGAAGGTGATTCAGTTTCTGTTTCAACTGCTCGCGGATCAGTGACTTTGACTGTTGCTGTAGTTGAGGGCGCAGATGACACAGTGTGGCTTCCAACCAACTCCGAAGATTCACATGTTCGAGTTGCATTGGGTAGTGCACATGGAAGTTCAGTCACGTTATCTCGAGGAGGTGGCGCATGAGCCGTTTGTTCCCTGCCGAAGCAGTTGGTGACCTAACGATTTTTGGAATCGATCCTTTGTGGTTGACGATTCTCAAAACGTTGGGCATCTTCGTGATTTTGGTTTTGGTCACACTCGTCACCATCGTCATGGAACGTAAAGTTGTTTCTTGGATGCAGATGCGTGTTGGACCTAACCGTGTTGGTCCTAACGGTTCGCTTCAATCTTTGATGGACGGCATCAAACTCGCCCTCAAAGAAGAGATCGTTCCGCGAACCGCTGACCGCGCTGTTTACTGGTTGGCTCCAGTAATCGCTGCGACTCCTGCGTTTATGACTTTCGCAGTGATTCCATTCGGCCCAGAGGTTTCGATCTTCGGAACCATGACTCCGTTGCAGCTCACTGACTTCCCAGTATCTGTTCTTTATGTCTTGGCGATCGCATCCGTTGGTATTTACGGCATCGTGCTTGCAGGTTGGTCTTCCGGATCAACCTATGCATTGCTCGGTGGTTTGCGTTCATCAGCACAGATGATTTCGTACGAAATCCCAATGGGACTTTCTTTCGTAGCAGTCTTCCTTTACGCCGGATCTCTTTCTACTTCGCAAATTGTTGCGGCACAGGAATCCACGTGGTTTGTACTTCTTCTCCTTCCATCATTTGTTATTTACGTAACCTCGATGGTCGGCGAAACCAACCGCGCACCATTCGACCTTCCAGAAGCTGAAGGCGAACTTGTTGGTGGTTTCCACACTGAATATTCATCCATGAAGTTCGCATTGTTCTTCCTCGCTGAATACATCAACATGGTGACAGTGTCTGCCATGGCAACCACGTTGTTCCTCGGTGGCTGGCGTGCACCATGGCCAATCTCATTGTGGGATGGCGCGAATCAAGGTTGGGTTCCAATGATTTGGTTCTTCTCCAAGATTGCAGTCTTCATCTTCGTCTTCATCTGGTTGCGCGGAACACTTCCACGTTTGCGTTACGACCAATTCATGAAGTTTGGTTGGAAGTTCCTTCTCCCAGTTTCTATTGGTTGGATCTTGCTTGTTGCAACCGCTCGCGCATTCCGCAATGAATTCGCGTGGGATTTGCAGAAATCAGTTTCGATGCTCGGCCTTCCACTCTTTGCAATCCTCGTAGTTTCTTGGATTGCCGAAGAGGTACGCGAACGCAAGAAGAAGCGTGAAGCAGTAGAGCAAGATGCACAAGCAGAAGCTGTTTTTGATCCATTCGCGGGTGGACACCCAGTTCCACCAATGCCTGGCCAAAAAATGCCATCTGCACCAAACAACTCACTACCAGCGCAGGAGTCCTGACATGCCTCAGTTGCCACAAGTAGTGCGTGCCTTCTGGGTCACGTTCTCGGCTATGTTCAAAAAGCCGACAACCGAAAATTACCCAGACCAAAAAGATAAGTACCCACCAAAGCCACGCTTTCATGGCCGTCACCAACTCAACCGTCACGATGACGGACTTGAGAAGTGTGTTGGTTGCGAACTTTGTGCCTGGGCTTGTCCTGCAGATGCCATCTTGGTTGAAGGTGCAGACAACACTGACGAAGAACGTTTCTCACCAGGTGAGCGTTACGGTCGCGTCTACCAAATCAATTACTTGCGTTGCATCTTCTGTGGATTGTGCATCGAAGCGTGTCCAACTCGCGCATTGACGATGACCAATGAATACGAACTTGCTGATCAGACACGCGAAAGCTTGATCTACGAAAAGCAGGATCTTTTGGCTCCGCTCATGCCAGGTATGGCACCAGCTCCACACAGCATGGTTGAGGGAATGGTCGAACGCGATTATTACCAAGGCAAAATTTCTCGAGCTACCGATGCGCAAATCGCTGAAGTAGCTGCACGTGCTGCCGCTGCCGAACAGAATGCAGAGGTCAAATAATCATGATCGTTGCATTCTGGATCTGCGCAGTTCTTGCAGTTGTTGGTGCGTTGGGCATGGTGCTCAGCAAGAAAGCGGTTCACAGCGCTTTGTTTGTTGCATTAACAATGTTGAACCTCGCAGTTTTGTACGCGGTACTTGAAGCTCCATTCCTCAGCATGGTGCAGGTGATTGTTTACACCGGTGCTGTGATGATGTTGTTCCTCTTCGTCTTGATGGTCGTTGGTGTTGATTCCAGCGATTCACTTGCAGAATCAATTAAGGGTCAGCGAGTACCTGCAATTTTGGGCGCTCTCGCAATGGCCGTGATTTTGGTTGGACTCGTTGGCAATGTTGCGACATACGACCTTGGTCTTGATATTGCTAACAGCGAAAACGGTTCAAACATGCAAGGTTTGGCTGCACTGATTTTCACCCGTTACCTCTTCGCTTTCGAAGCCACTTCAGCATTGTTGATTACCGCTGCGATTGGTGCGATGGTGCTTGCTCACCGCGAACACCACACTCCGCGTCCAACTCAGCGTCAACTTGCCGAGGCTCGATTCCGTAGTGGAAACCATCCTGGATCGCTTCCGGCTCCAGGTGTTTATGCCCGTCACAATGCTGTTGATACTCCAGCGCTCTTGCCTGATGGCACGATGTCTGAACTGTCAGTTCCAAAACCTTTGGCAGCTCGCGGAGCATTGAAAGCTCGCAGTCTCACTGATCACGCAGAAGTTGCAGCCTTGAGCCGCGGCGAAGCTGTAATCACTAGTGAAGGCTCTGACCAGTTCGATACAGAGAAGAGCGGGGAGTAATCACATGGTTTCCTCAAACTCATTCATCATTCTTTCGGCAGTACTTTTCTCAATTGGTGCTGTAGGTGTGTTGGTCCGTCGCAACGCGATCGTGGTCTTCATGTGCGTCGAAATGATGCTCAACGCCGCAAACTTGGCATTCGTCACTTTTGCACGTACTAATGGAAATCTTGATGGTCAAGTAATCGCATTCTTCGTGATGGTCGTTGCGGCCGCCGAAGTTGTTATTGGTTTGTCCATCATTGTTTCGATTTTCCGCACTCGACGTACCGCGTCGATTGACGAAGCAAGCTTGCTGAAGTTCTAGAAGAAAACACGAAGGAGACGCTGTGACTACTTACGCATGGCTGCTAGTCGCCCTGCCGATGCTGGGTGCTGCAGTTCTATTGCTGGGTGGCAAGCGCACCAATGCATGGGGACATTTGTTCGCCACTGCAATGTCGCTGAGTTCATTCTCGGTTGGTGTGGTCACGTTCATTGAGATGATGAAACGTTCTGAGGAAGAACGTTCCGTCATCGTGCATCTGTGGGATTGGATGGCAGTAGGTACATTCCACGTACCTGTTTCATTCCAACTCGATCAGTTGTCAATCGCATTCGTGCTATTGATTACTGGAGTTGGCAGCCTGATCCACATTTATTCCATTGGTTACATGGAACATGATCCAAACCGCCGCAAGTTCTTCTCCTACCTCAATCTGTTTATTGCTGCGATGCTCGTTCTTGTACTCGCAGACAACTACCTCCTTCTGTATGTCGGTTGGGAAGGTGTAGGTCTCGCTTCGTATTTGTTGATCGGTTTCTATCTTCATAAGCCAAGTGCCGCTACTGCTGCAAAGAAGGCGTTCGTCGTCAACCGTGTTGGTGACGTCGGTCTTTCATTGGCAATCATGATGATGTTCACCGCTTTCGGAACCATCACTTTTAGTGGTGTCAATGCAGCTGCCGATGGCGCATCTGAATCAACCGCAACCTGGATCGGCTTAGCTCTGCTCCTTGCAGCCTGCGGTAAGTCAGCACAGTTCCCACTTCAGTCTTGGTTACTTGATGCAATGGAAGGCCCAACTCCGGTTTCGGCATTGATTCACGCCGCAACCATGGTTACCGCTGGTGTGTACTTGATCGCTCGCTCAAACGCGATCTACGACATCGCACCACTTGCTCAAACTGCAGTCATCATTATTGGTGGAATCACCCTGCTCATGGGTGCGATCATCGGTTGTGCAAAAGATGACATCAAGAAGGGTCTTGCTGGATCCACCATGAGCCAGATCGGTTACATGATCTTGGCAGTTGGACTTGGCCCAGTTGGTTATGTCTTTGCAATCTTCCACCTCATCACTCATGGCTTCTTCAAAGCTGGAATGTTCTTGGGTGCAGGTTCTGTGATGCACGGTATGCATGACAACGTCAATATGCGTCGATACGGTGCTTTGCGCAATGCAATGAAAATTACGTACGTAACTTTCGGTTTGGGCTACCTAGCAATTTTGGGAATCCCGCCGTTTGCAGGTTTCTGGTCTAAGGACGAAATCATCAAAGCTGCTTTCCATCACTCAACGTTCGTTGGCGTGGTGACTTTGGTTGGCGCTGGTGTCACTGCGTTCTACATGACTCGCATGATGGCAATGACGTTCTTCGGAACCGCTCGTTGGGAAGACAATGTTCACCCACACGAGTCTCCAAAAACAATGACAATCCCAATGATCATCCTTTCTATTGGATCTGCATTCGGCGGTATGTTGTTGCTATTCGTTGCAGACATCGAACACTGGCTAGAACCAATCGTCGGTTTCGAACATGCTGAACATGCACCTGCATCAAGCATTTTGATCCCAGTAACTTTGGCTGTCATCATCACTGGTGCAGTTCTTGGTTGGATTCAGTACGCAACTCGAGATGTACCGGTCGAAGCCCCACAGGATGTTTCGTTCCTCACCAAGGCGGCTCGCGCTGATCTATACGGTGATGCATTCAACGAAGCCGCATTCATGCGCCCTGGCCAATACCTCACCCGTTCCTTGGTGTTCCTCGACAACCGTGTTGTTGATGGAGCTGTCAACGGAACTGCTGGAATCGTTGGAGTTTTCGCTTCACAACTTCGTCGCATGCAAACAGGTTTCACCCGTTCGTATGCATTGTCCATGGTCATCGGTGTCAGCATCCTTGCGGTCATCGCGCTTCTAGTGAGGATGTCATAACCATGCCTTGGCTATCCATACTCGTTTTAATCCCGCTTGCTGGTGCATTGATCATCGGTGTCTTGCGTAGTGCATCTGACACTTTGGTGCGCCAGATCGGTGTTGCAACATCACTCATTGCAACAGGTGTCACTGTTGCCATGGGACTTGAGTTCAATGCGAACTCCACTGCCACTTTGCAATTTGTTGAGAGCTACACCTGGATTGAATCTTTCGGAATCAATTTCTCACTTGGTGTGGATGGAATTGCTTTGGTGCTGATCGCACTTGCAACCATCCTCGTCCCCATCGTTTTGGTTGCCGGCTGGAAAGAATCAGAAGGACATCGCGGAACGATTCGCCAATATGTCGTTCTGACTTTGATCACCGAATCAATGATGATCGGCGTATTTGCAGCGACTGATGTCTTCTTGTTCTACGTTTTCTTCGAAGCAATTTTGATTCCGATGTACTTCATGATTGGACGCTTCGGTGGAGCTCGCGCTTCATACGCAGCCGTCAAGTTCTTGTTGTACAGCCTCCTCGGTGGATTGCTGATGCTCGCAAGTCTCATTGGTTTGTGGGTTGCTTCAAAGCAACAGTTCGG
>JBEBBR010000194.1:0-11534 GCA_041158285.1 Actinomycetota bacterium | reverse complement strand
GCCATTGCCTTCTTAAGGTTTTCATCAATGCTATCGAGGAAATCCTGAGTGGTTTGCCACGGCTGATCTGGTCCGATCAAAAGGGCCAAGTCCTTGGTCATCTTGCCGCTTTCAACGGTTTCGATGCAGACGCGCTCAAGAGTTTCAGCAAACTTCGTAACTTCTGGAGTGCCATCGAACTTACCGCGGTACGCCAAACCTTGAGTCCACGCAAAGATCGATGCGATTGGGTTGGTGGAGGTTGGCTTGCCCTGCTGGTGTTGGCGGTAGTGACGAGTCACAGTGCCGTGTGCAGCTTCAGCTTCGACTGTCTTTCCGTCTGGAGTCATCAAAACAGAGGTCATCAATCCGAGTGAACCAAAGCCCTGGGCGACTGTGTCTGACTGGACGTCACCGTCGTAGTTCTTGCAAGCCCAGACGTAGCCGCCTTCCCACTTCATTGCAGAAGCGACCATGTCATCGATCAAACGATGTTCGTAGGTGATTCCGGCAGCTGCAAACTCATCCTTGAATTCGTTTTCGAAAACTTCAGCAAAGATATCTTTGAAGCGGCCGTCGTAAGCCTTGAGGATGGTGTTCTTGGTTGAGAGGTAAACCGGGAACTTACGTGACAAGCCGTATCGCATTGATGCACGGGCGAAGTCGCGAATGCTGTCATCGAGGTTGTACATCGCCATTGCGACACCAGCATCTGGGAAATCAAAAACATTAAGTTCGATTGGCTCTGAACCATCTTTTGGTGTGAAGGTGATGGTGAGAGTTCCTTCGCCTGGGACCTTGAGGTCGGTGGCACGGTACTGATCACCAAATGCGTGACGACCGACAACGATTGGCTTAGTCCAACCTGGCACAAGACGTGGAATGTTGGAGATGATGATTGGTTCGCGGAAAATCACACCACCGAGGATGTTTCGGATAGTTCCGTTTGGAGATTTCCACATTTTCTTGAGACCGAATTCGGTAACGCGATCTTCGTCTGGAGTAATGGTTGCGCACTTAACGCCGACGCCGTATTGCTTGATGGCGTTGGCAGAGTCAACTGTCACCTGATCGTTGGTGGCATCACGATTTTCGATGCTCAAGTCGTAGTACTTGAGATCCACATCGAGGTAAGGCAGGATCAATTTGTCTTTGATGAACTGCCAGATGATGCGAGTCATTTCGTCGCCATCTAGTTCGACGATTGGATTTACAACTTTAATTTTCGACATGTTAAATCTCTCAGATTCGATTCGTTATTAGAGGCTAAGTACGTCGGCTTGCTTGGCACGAACTGCTTCTGCAGCTTCGAGAAGACCTGCTTTTTCGGAATCAGTTAATGCGGTTTCGACAACCTGCTTGATACCTTCGCGGCCGATCTTGGCTTCAACACCGAGGTAGACACCTTCGATGCCGTATTCGCCATCAACCCATGCACACACTGGCATGACAACGCCGCTGTCTTCGATGACGGCTTTTGCCATGCGAGCTGCTGCAGCTGAAGGTGCGTAGTACGCAGAACCAGTCTTCAACAATGCAACAACTTCAGCACCGCCATTACGGGTGCGAACAACAAGCTCTTCGATCTTGTCTGCAGGTAGCAAATCACTCAATGGCTTGCCATCAACGGTGCATCGTGATGGGACTGGAACCATGGTGTCACCGTGTGAACCTAGAGTCAGAGTTTTGACGCTTCCAACTGGAACATTCAAAGTCTCTGCAACAAAGTTGGTGAAGCGAGCGGTGTCGAGCATGCCCGCTTGACCGATGACGCGACCCTTAGGGAAGCCAGTTGCGATTTGAGTAAGTGCAGTCATTTCGTCGAGTGGGTTTGAAACCACAATCACAACTGCATTTGGAGCGTGCTTTGCAATGTTCTCTGCAACACCGCGAACGATCTTTGCGTTGGTCTCGATGAGATCCATGCGGCTCATACCTGGTTTGCGTGGTAGACCTGCTGTGATCACAACAACATCGGAGTCAGCAATCGCTTCGTAGCCTTCACCGTTAAGGCCAGTTGTTTGACCAACAATCTTGGTTTCAAAACCTTCGATTGCACGTGACTGATTCATATCAAGGGCAAGACCTTCTGGTTTGCCTTCGAGAATGTCAGTGAGAACTACGGTGTCGAAAACATCGTATTCAGCAAGACGTTGGGCGGTGGTTGAGCCGTAGAAACCGGCTCCAATTACTGTGACTTTGCCGTGGCGAGCCATGGATCCTCCAGAGGACGTGACGCAAACTGTCTTGACGTCAAGATAGTTTCAAAGCCTACCCCGTGGGGGTAGGTCGCGATCACCGTGGTGACGGAACCCACAACGCGAAAATAGTCACAAAAATCAGGAAGAAACTCAGGGTTGTGATGTCGATCCAGCGGCGGCGGACGCTGAACCAGGCGTGCGTGTCAGCCGTAGAAGTTATCCGCCAGATCAAGACACCTGCCAGACCTGCTGCAATGTAAAGAGCAGCGAATCTGAAGCTTCCAAAAAAGAGAAATAAGAACATTCCGACGAGATACAAACTAAACGCTATTTGTAGAAAACCGAGGCGTTTTGTTTCGAGGGAAGACATGTTCAGAGGTTACCTCAGTTAGGAGTTATTGCTTGGAACTGCGCGCGGACGAAGGTTGGCAATCACTACGGCAATTGCGGTGAGACCCACTCCCCCAACTAGTTGGGCGGAAATCACTGCACCTTGAGTTGGAATGAAAATGTCGAACAGCAACGAACCGATCAGCTGGCCGGAAACACTTCCCATTGCAAAGCGCAGACTTCCTAGCTTTCGAATCACATGTGATGCAGTGACGATGAAAAGCAGACCGAAAATTCCACCGAAGTACAGCCAGACTGGGCCTGATGGAAGTTGCTGCCATTCGGAATGTCCGGTGATGATCGTCGAAAGTAATCCCAGGCCAAGAAGTGATGTACCAAAAATGAAGTTGATCAAAGCTGCGCTGATGGGTGAACCTGCAACTCCACTGACATGACCATTGAATGCATGTTGGAATGAAACACCCGCACCAATTCCGAATGCGGCAATAACTGCAAGGAGTGGAATTTCACCAGCATCAATTCGGTTGGAAACTGCAACCGCAACCGCGATGACAGCAAGTACCGAAGCAATCAGACGATTTGCAGTGAGTCTGATGTGGCCTTGCGGACCCAAGCCAAAGCGATCGACTGCGAGTGACGATGCTGTCTGTCCCCCCACAATGGAGATCGTGAAAATTGCAACACCGATTTGTGGAACTGTGAGAGATTGAATTGCAACGAAAGTTGCACCCACTGTGCCACCGATTACTTGCCACCATTTCAAGCCACCAGTGGCGACACTTCGAAAAACTTGTCGCACACCCGTGCGAACTTTCTTCGAGACTATTGCGTAAGTTGTGAGACAGATCAAACCAGTAGAGAATGAAACAAAAGCAGTTTGGATTCCGTTACCTAAAACTATCGAGAGTTCACCATTAACTCGAGATTGAGCAGTGGTTAAAGCTCCAACAACAATTGCTGCTATCTGCGCAAGCCAATGATGTTGGTGTGGCTCGTGATTCTTAGTGGAAGAAATGTCGAGCTCCCGTGAAATACATAGTCACGCCAGCAGCCTTGGCAGCAGCGATTACTTCTTCGTCACGCACACTTCCACCAGGCTGAACAATTGCTTTAACTCCGGCAGCTGCAAGAGTTAAGAGGCCATCTGCAAAAGGGAAGAAAGCATCGGAGGCAGCGACAGAGCCTTCAACTCGATTTCCGGCCCGTGAAACTGCGAGAGCCGCGGAGTCCACGCGGTTTACTTGACCCATACCAATACCGACTGCTGCACCACCATGGGCCAACAAAATTGCATTACTTTTAACGCTTCGGCACGCGATCCATGCGAAGTGGAGATCCCTGAGAGTTGATGCGTCGGCAGGGTCACCACATACAAGTTGCCATGAGTCTGGATTATCGCCGTCGGCGTGCAACGCATCACTTTCTTGCAGCAGCGTTCCACCGGCGATTGGTCGAAGTTCCATCACTTTGTTTGTCTGAGGTGCGGGAACAACCAAAATACGAATGCTTGGTTTTGCACTGAGAATCGCAATTGCTTCTGGCTCATATTCAGGAGCAACAATGACTTCAGTAAAAACTTCGGAAACCATTCGTGCCATCTCAGCAGTGACAGTGCGATTTGCTGCAATCACTCCACCGAATGCAGACACAGGATCTGTTTGATGTGCCTTGCTGTAGGCATCTGCAATGTCGGTTCCGACAGCGATGCCACATGGGTTGGTGTGTTTGATGATTGCAACCGCTGGCACTTCAAAATCGAATGCGGCACGTCGAGCTGCATCTGCGTCAACATAGTTGTTGTACGACATTTCTTTGCCATGAAGCTGAGTTGCACCTGCAATTTCTACGGCTCCGAAACCAACGGTGTACACAGCGGCTGATTGATGTGGATTCTCTCCGTAACGCAAAACATTGTGACGGTTGTAGGTGTTTCCCATCCATTGTGGGAAACCAGTTTCATCCTCTGCCTTTGCAACTTCCTTAGTCATCCACGTGGCAACATTCACATCGTAGGTTGCAGTGTGTTGAAAAGCTTCGGCTGCAAGTTGTTGACGTTGAGCCAAAGTGAATCCCCCACCATGCGCTGCCGCAATCACTTCGGAATATCGATTTGGCGAAACTACGATTGCCATGTTTGCGTGATTCTTGGCACTTGCGCGCACCATTGCAGGCCCGCCGATGTCGATCTGCTCAATACATTCATCGACACGTGCACCACTCGCCACTGTTTGGGTGAACGGATAAAGATTGATGATTGCCAATTGGAATGGCTCAATTCCGAGTTCTGCTAATTGCTTCACATGCGATTCGAGACGGAGGTCTGCCAAGAGGCCACCATGCACGGATGGGTGCAAAGTTTTTACGCGACCATCAAGGCACTCAGGAAAATTCGTAACGTCTGCAACTTGTGTGACAGGAATTCCCGCTGCAGCAATGGTGGCTGCAGTGCTACCTGTCGAAACCATCTCCACATTCGCGGCAGCTAATTCGCGGGCGAGTTCTAACAATCCTGTTTTGTCAGAAACTGAGATCAATGCTCGCTTGATAACTCGTTTATCGGTTGTCATGGCGTGTAGACCTTCCGTCCGGCAACAGATAAACCATTGCGTGCAATTGAAATGATTGTTTGAACAAGCAGACTGCGTTCGATGATTTTGATGCGCTCGTGTAGCGATGACTCGGTGTCATTCGCCGAGATTTCAACTTCTTGTGTAGTGATGATGGGGCCAGTATCAACACCTGAATCCACAACATGAACTGTGCAGCCAGTGCTCGTTGCACCTGCCGCTAAGGCATCACGGACGGCATGCGCCCCTGGGAAGGCTGGCAGTAGTGCGGGATGCGTGTTGATGATTCGGGAATCGAATGTGCTGAGAGTTGGTTCTGCAATCACCCGCATAAATCCTGCAGAGACGACGACATCGGGGCCGTATGTGGAGATTGCATCACACAAGGCGTGATTCCATTCGTTCCGGTCCACAAAATCTTCTAACGCAATTACTGCGCCAGGAATCCCAGCTGAAGCAGCTCGAGTCAATGCTTGTGCGCTGGGTTGATCAGTGACAAATCCGACGATTTCGTACTCGTGATGGTGTTCTGGTGCATCAATGAGGGCCTGCATGAGGGAGCCTGTCCCCGAAGCTAAAACCACGATGCGCAATGCCACTAGCGCAGCCTAACTAATTGCGCGGAAGGCACGAAAAGACTTAATTGTCGAAGCGGCTGCGAAGTGCCGCGATGGCGAAGGAGCCAAAGAATGCAGTCAAGATGACATACGTGGTGGTCAGAGCCTGTAGGTCACGATGGAATGGAAGCGCCGCTACCAATCCAGCAATGACGATCGAAAACTCACCACGCGGGATCAGCAAGGCGCCAACACGTCGCCAACTCATCTGATCGGTCATATCGCGAGCTGTGTACCAGCCGATGAAACCTTTACCGACCGAGCCAACGAGTGCCAGCACAAAGGCGATGAAGAACACGCCCGGGATGTCTGCAGGGTTTGTTGAGAGGCCGAAAAATAGGAAGAAAACTGCGGAGAAGAAATCTCGCAAAGGTGAAAGACGTAAACGAACTGTGCTTGCTACTTCACCTGTAAGTAGCAAACCGATAAGGAAGGCGGCAACTGCTCCAGAGAAGCCCACATACGTTGCTAAGCCAGCTGCCAAAAGTGCTGCACCAAAAACTGTGAACAGCAAACCACGAGACTCTTTGGCGTTGAGCACATTGGATAAAAACGTTTCGTTGTGCACACCTACGAGCAAAACCAGACCAGTGATCACTAATGCAACAGAAACCGAAATCAGCCCTGCAACAAAACTCAAACCAGTAACAAGTGCTGTAATGAAAGGTAGATATGGAGCAAGCAGAAGATCTTCGACAACAAGAACACTGACGGTTCTGCGAGCTAACTCTGAACGTTGAAGACCAGTGTCGCGCATCAGTTGCGATGCGATACCTGAAGATGAAACATACGTAATGCCACCAAGTGCTGCTGCTCCGGCGACTCCCCAACCCAATACGAATCCTGCAAGAACTCCTGGAGTTGCGTTAACGAGCAAATCGAGGATGCCGACGGATCGTTTTTCACGAACTGCCTTGCCAAGTTCGCGGGCCGAGTATTCCAGTCCCAAAAGCAGGAGCAACAACACGGAACCAATTTGCGCACCTGTTGAGAGGAAATTTTCACTCAGTGAAAAATCGACTATGCCACCATTGCCGAATGCCAAGCCTGATAACAAAAAGAACGGAACCGCGGAAACTCTAATCTTTGCAGCCAAGAATGCGATGATTCCAAGAAAAATAAAAACGGCACCGATTTCGGCCAGCAACAAACTGTCAGCAAAGTCCACTGCTGAAATGAGATTGCTTAAAACCGCCATGAACTATTTTCTCATATGACGCAGAAGATAAAATCCGATACGAGCGCTTGAACCAAGCACAGACCAGCCTGCTGTGACCAGCATCAACATCAGCAGGTCAGGTCCAATGGCAGCAAATCTACCTCCACCAAAACTTCCTGAAACCGCGTATCCAATGAGTCCAGCAAGAACTGCTGTTAAGAGAGCTGTGAGGATCACTTGTGGAAGCCAGCCAACAAGGGACTCAGATCGAACTCGATCAGGACCAAACCAAACCTGCGCGTAGATAAAAGTCGCAAGCATTGGGATGACAGCAATAACAGCAGAGTACTGAGGAAGTTGCGTTGGGATTACAGCAAAGAAAGCGACAGCTGGCATCGCACCTGAAACCTGCGACATCAAAGTGAAACTCGAACCAGCACCGAGGGCGATACCTGGGCCAGAAATAATCGCAAAAACCCAACCAATCACGGTTGGCAAAAATGCCGAAGAAATTAAAGTTACAACAGCAATACTCGTACCCGAATTCGCCGTCATATGAATGACTGCGTTGATCTCGTTGAATCTGAATCCGACAAGCACAAACGTCGCAACGGTAGTTAAGACCAGCACAAACAGAGTGCTTCGAAGTGCAACTGCAAAACTGTCACGAACCCACATTGGGAGTTGAAGCCACGATTCCATTGCTAATTCATGTGCTGATCGCGCTTTGATGCGAGTTTGAGTGCGTTCAGATGAATTAGTAAACGTTCGCTTTTGGGTGGCAACAATGCTGCCTTTAGCGCGAGTGACCGCCCAAATAGACGCCACTATCGCTGTGAGTCCAGTTCCAATGATTGCACGTGATGCGTTTGCCGAAACATCATCGCCCACCAATAAGGTCCCAAGCAAACCAAAGGCTGCATAACTTGCAACATATGTTGCAATAAGCCCTAAGACTCCCGCAATATTCACAATGATTGCTGATGACAATGCACGTTTGACTGAATTCACATGAAAACGCAAAAACATAAACGTTAAAAGAAGCGGAATAAGTGAGAACTGCAATCCTGCAGTCGAGATAGGAACACCTTGTGACAAGAGCCACGTAGCAACAGCAGCATGGAGTGAGGAGACATATTCCGAGTTGGGATCTGCTGTTGTGATCCACCCGATACTAAAAACAACGGCAAGAACTAAAAGTGACAGTAGAACGGTCGAAGCCGCTGCCAAAAAACCAGCAACTGGGATCGGCCAAGCCAGAGGTGCGTCAGGAAGCTGGGCGCCTTGCGGCGAAACGCGCGTTAAAGATGGAGAGCCCGGCGTGGACTCTCCATCTTTGCGGCTAAAAATTGACGACACAAGTGTTAATAGTGTCAGAGATTTTGCATAACCTCGCGCATCAAGCGTGCGGTTTCGGAAGGAGTTTTGCCCACCCGAACGCCGACAGCTTCAAGCGCAACTTTTTTGCCTTCTGCAGTTCCTGATGAACCAGAAACAATTGCTCCAGCATGACCCATGGTCTTGCCTTCAGGCGCAGTGAAACCAGCAACATAACCAACGACTGGCTTAGTGATGTTTTCTTTGATGTAAGCAGCAGCGCGCTCTTCGGCATCGCCACCGATTTCACCAATCATGACAATCGCATCAGTATCTGGATCATCTTGGAAAGCCTGGAGGCAGTCGATATGTGTGGTGCCAATGATTGGGTCGCCACCAATACCAACAGCAGTTGAAAAACCAATGTCACTCAGTTCGTACATCATTTGGTAAGTCAGAGTTCCTGACTTTGATACCAAACCGATGCGACCGGCCTTGGTGATGTCACCGGGAATGATGCCGGCATTGGATTGACCTGGGCTGATGATGCCTGGGCAGTTAGGTCCAATGATGCGAGTGGTTCCCTTGTTTGCTGCGTACTGGAAGAAAACTGCAGTGTCATGCACTGGGATTCCTTCAGTAATAACTACACACAATGGAATGCCTGCATCGACAGCTTCGATCACAGCAGCTTTTGCAAACTTAGGTGGAACAAAAACTACGGAAACATTTGCACCGGTTGCGGCCATTGCTTCACCGACACTGCTAAATACAGGAATGCCATCAACTTCTTGGCCACCCTTGCCTGGTGTTACACCAGCAACGATTTTTGATCCACTAGCAATCATGCGACGTGTGTGCTTTGTTCCTTCGGAACCAGTCATACCCTGAACCAGGATTTTGCTGTCAGCATTAAGAAAGATTGACATCTAAAAATTCCTTTTCGATTCTTAGCGGGCTAGCTCGGCGACGCGACGGGCTGCGTCGTCCATGGTTTCGACACGTTCCACAACAGCGAGGCCAGATTCATCGAGAATGCGACGACCTTCTGCTGCGTTGTTCCCGTCGATGCGGCACACCAAAGGCTTGGTGACTTTCTCGCCCTTTTCTTCCAACATCGCAATTGCTTGCACAATTCCGTTGGCGACAGCATCACATGCAGTGATACCACCGAAGACGTTGACGAAAACACTTTTAACTTCTGGGTCGTTTAGCACGATATCCAAACCGTTTGCCATGACCTGAGCGCTGGCGCCACCACCGATATCGAGGAAGTTGGCTGGCTTTACGCCACCAAACTCTTCACCGGCGTATGCAACAACGTCGAGAGTCGACATCACGAGGCCTGCACCGTTTCCGATGATGCCAACTTCGCCAGACAGTTTGACGTAGTTGAGGTCATGCTCTTTGGCGCGAAGTTCGATTGGATCGGTTTCTGAATTGTCAACAAGTTCTGCGTGTTCTGGATGACGGAAACTTGCATTGTCATCGAGAGAAACTTTGCCATCGAGTGCAACAACTAAACCGTCAGTGGTTTTGACCAAAGGATTGACCTCAACCAAAGTTGCATCTTCTTTGACCAAAACATCCCAAAGGGAAACCAAAATCTTTTCGACATCTGCGCGAACTTCAGCTGGGAAGTTAGCGGCAGCTGCGATTTCTGCGGCCTTTGCAGGAGTGCAACCTTCGATTGCATCAACACGGATCTTTGCGAGAGCTTCTGGCTTTTCGACTGCCACCTGCTCGATGTCCATGCCACCTTCGACACTTGCCATTGCAAGGAATGAACGGTTTGAACGATCAAGTAGGAAGGAGACGTAATACTCCTCAGCGATTGGTGAAGCTTCAGTCACCAAAACTTTGCGAACAGTGTGACCCTTGATATCAAGTCCAAGGATTCCCTGTGCTTTTTCGAGTGCTTCCGCATGACCTTCGGCAACTTTGACGCCGCCAGCTTTTCCGCGGCCACCGGTTTTGACCTGGGCCTTGATGACTACACGGCCACCAATTTCGACTGCAGCATCAGCGGCAGCTTCTGGGGTCGTGACAACAGCACCACCGATAACGGGAACACCATGCTTGGCAAAAAGATCTTTAGCTTCGTATTCGTAGAGATCCACGCAACAACTCCTGGCTGTGGTTCGTGATTAGTTGCGCCCTCGTGAAACGCACTGGGTAAAACTACCGCTCAACTGAAGGTCGCCTTGACCCAGTCGACTATCTCCGAGACCGGCGCCCCGGGGGTGAAAATTCGGGAGACCCCAGCCGCGTCGAGGGTGGTGATGTCTGCCTCAGGGATGATTCCGCCACCGAAAACCACAATGTCAGATGCATCACGTTTGGCTAGTTCCGCTATGACTTCTGGGAACAGTGTGAGGTGGGCTCCCGAGAGGATGGAAAGCCCAATGGCATCGGCATCCTCTTGGATTGCAGTAGCCGCGATATGTGCAGGCGTCTGGTGTAAACCTGTGTAAATCACTTCACACCCTGCGTCGCGCAAAGCTCGCGCCACCACTTTGGCACCGCGGTCGTGACCATCCAAACCTGGCTTGGCAATGACCACCCGAACCCGTGCTTTTGTCATAGGCGCACCTTAAACCCGCTTACGCGCGAGTTCTGAAGTTAGGTGAATTTCGCCCGTGTGAGGGCTAACCTGCGGGACTATGTCTTCAACTAGTCCTGGTTATTCGATCATCATCCGTCTTTTCACGACCCCCGAGGTTCACGCCTCTGGAGCTGTGATTTCCACGATTGCATCCTGCGGTGCGATTGTCACAGCTCTCGACATGGTCGATCCAACGCACGGTCAAGTAACCCTCGACGTTTCTTGTGATGCCCGAGATACCGATCACGTGGAAGAACTTCGCGTCGCACTCGAAGCGCTCGACGGTTGCACAGTGGGCAAAATCAGCGATCGAACATTCCTCACTCACATTGGCGGCAAAATCGAAGTTGCCGTCAAAGTGCCAATGCGCAACCGCGATGACTTAGCTCGCGCATACACACCTGGTGTGGCTCGAGTTTGTACTGCAATCCACAACGATCCTTCGACTGTGCGAAGTCTGACAATCAAAAGAAATTCAGTTGCGGTTGTGACAGATGGAACTGCTGTATTGGGACTTGGCGATATTGGTCCAGAAGCGGCAATGCCAGTTATGGAAGGTAAAGCAGCACTGTTCAAAAGATTCGGCGATGTTGATGCTTGGCCAATTTGCCTAGACACAAAAGATGTCGATGAAATTGTGCGCACTGTTGAATTAATCGCACCTGGTTTTGGCGGCATCAATCTCGAAGACATTGGTGCACCTCGTTGCTTTGAAGTCGAAGCAAAACTGCGCGAACG
>JBEBBR010000193.1:0-6048 GCA_041158285.1 Actinomycetota bacterium | reverse complement strand
CGCAAAATTTCGGCTTGGGCAAGTAGAGATGTAACGCCACCAATACCAGTTGCATAAACCACACCAATACGAGTCTTATCGATTGACTCAAGGTCGAGTCCTGAATCTGCCCATGCTTCACGAGCAGTGACAACTGCGAATTGCTGAGAACGATCTAAGCGGCGTGCTTTTGCTTTTTCTAAACCTTGGTCGAGTGGTTCAACCGCGACTGTGCCTGCGAATTTGACTGCAACATCAGCAGCCCATTCGTAAGGAAGTGCGCGAATGCCAGACTTGCCAGCAAGTAATCCTTGCCAAGTTTCTTTAGCAGTTCCTGCAACTGGAGTAGTTGCACCGAGACCTGTGACTACAACTTTGCGTGTCATTTGAACCCCTGCGGTTTAGTTGAAACTTTGGTGTGGGGTGACCAAACGGCCACCCCACCTAAGTTTCTTGATTTATTGCAAATTACTTATTTGCTTTTACATAGTTGACTGCATCGCCAACTGTCTTGATGTTCTTTAGTTCTTCATCTGGAATACCAACACCAAGTTTGGCGTCCATTTCCATTGCGATTTCAACCATTGAAAGTGAATCGATGTCTAGGTCATCAACGAATGACTTATCTAGTTCGATTGCGCTTTCATCGATACCTGCGATTTCAGCAACGATTGCACGCAAGGTGTCCAGGATTTCCTGGTCTGACATATTTCCTCCTGCTATCCAACTTGGGAAGTCGAACTGCCCAATTTTGGTGGTTTATTCGCACATTTTTGATGAGCGAAATCTTTTTATTACGGAATGCGAATAACCTGTCCGGCGTACGCAAGTCCAGCCCCGAACCCTACGAGCAGCGCAAGGTCGCCACTCTTAGCGACACCATCTTCGCGCATGCGATCTAGGGCGAGTGGGATAGAAGCCGCTGAGGTATTTCCAGCGGTTTCAATATCGGTAGCGACTTTGACCGAGTCTGGGAATTCCAAAGCTTTCATGATGGCTTTAGTGATACGAAGGTTTGCTTGGTGGGGAACGAACAGATCAATGTCTGCGGGAGTCAGTCCAGCTGCATCCAAAATTTGTCGGCAGACATCTGGCATTTGACCCACAGCCCAACGAAAAACTTTTTGTCCTTGCATTCTTAATACTGGCCAAGCTCCTTCAGCTTTTGTGTGTTCGCGATTTCGCAAGTCCAACCAATTTGGTTCACTGATGATCGCATCGAAATCAGAACCATCAGAGCCCCAAACCGTAGGACTAATTTCTGGTGTTTCACTTGGGCTAACCACAACGGCTCCTGCACCGTCAGCAAAAATAAATGCAGCGCCGCGATCGTGCTTATCTGTCCAGTCAGAAAGTTTTTCAACACCAATCACTAAAACATGATTTGCTTGTGAAGAACTTACAAGTGCATCAGCAATTGCAATGCCATAAGAAAAACCTGCGCAGGCTGCCGAAATATCACTAGCGGCTGGATTTGTTAAACCTAAACGATCTGCAACCATTGTTGCAGCCGCTGGAGTTTGAAGTGCATGTGAAATTGTCGCCAGAATCACTCCGTCAATATCACTTGGTTTTAACTTTGCATCTGCAATCGCTTTTTCGCTTGCCGCAACCGCCATGTCGATAATTGAGATATTTTCATCAGCAAAGCGACGTTCAATAATTCCGGTTCGTTCCCGAATCCATTCGTCGGATGATTCGATGTTCTGGCAAATCTCTTCGTTGGTCACAACCCGCGTAGGGCGATAAACACCAAGTCCAGTGACTTTTGAATATCTATGGGCGCGGCCCTTGATTTTTGCATTCATCAATTCATACCCACGTGTTTAGCCACGAAATCTTTTACTTTTTCAATATCATCAAGGTTGGCGATTGGAAGTAATTCCACTCCTGGTAAAGCGCGCTTTGCGATTCCAGTGAGTGTGCCACCTGGGAAAAGTTCAATCATTCCAGTTACACCCATCGCAGAAAAAGTTTCCATGCACAGATCCCAACGTACCGGTGATGCAACTTGTCCAACTATGCGATTCAAGAAATCAGCACCATCATTTACGACTTCGCCACCTTTATTTGAGACGAGTTGCACAGAAGGATTTTGTGGATTCAGTTTTTTCGCATTTTCTGAAACTGCATTTTGCGCAGGTTGCATAAAGTGAGTGTGAAATGCACCTGCAACTTGTAACGGGCGAACGCGGGTACCGGTTGGAGCATTTGCAACAAGTTCTGCAATTTTTTCACTCGTTCCAGCAGCGACAATTTGATTGGCGCCATTTTCATTTGCTGCAAACAAGTCAAAAGATTCAAGGGCTGCGATTACATCTTCGCGATTTCCACCAAGCACTGCAGCCATACTTGTTGAGACCATTGCTGCGGCTTTGGCCATTTCGCTCGCCCGTACTGAAACCAATTTCATTCCATCAGCGAGTGGCACAACTCCGGTCGCAATTGCGGCGGTGATTTCTCCAACGCTATGACCAGCCACTGCATCAGCTTTATTGATTGGAAATCCAACCTCATCAGAGATGGCGGCTAGTGAGGCAAGCCCGGCAGCAACAATCAAAGGCTGTGCGATAGCAGTATCTCGAATTGTGTCTGCATCACTCGTTGTGCCATGCAAGACAAGGTCTAGATCGCAGGCAGAAGAGGAGTCATCGATAACAGCTCTAAAAGCCGAATTGGCAAGCCACGGGTCGAGCATTCCTGGGGTCTGAGAACCCTGTCCTGGAGCAACGATTACGAGCACGGGCAAACCTTTGCCTATGTGAGGCGTAGAGCCAAATCAGCCGTCCACAGAGCGGACGCATAGCCCAAAATCACTCACAAATTTAGGTAATCGTGAGTAACTTTGTAGATTTTGGCTTAGCCTGCACCTTCGGTGTTGCCTGCGTCGGCTGCACTTACATCGTCTAGTTGATAGCGATGAACAGCTTCTGCCACTCGATGAAGATCGAACTCACCACGCTTAGCCAACAGAGTCAGAGTTTGAACTGTGATTGCTTGTGCGTCAACCAAGAAGTGACGACGCAATGCACCACGAGTATCCGATAGACCCCATCCATCTGTACCAAGTGAAGAGAACTCATTTGGAACCCAGTCGCTGATTTGATCTTGTACCGCACGCATCCAGTCAGAAACTGCAACTACAGGTCCTGGCTGATTTTCAAGTCTTTGGGTTACATAAGGCTTGATCTGTTCACTAGTTGGATTGAGCAGGTTGTGACGATCTGCTGCCAAACCATCGCGACGAAGTTCATTCCAAGAAGTAACTGACCAAACATCAGCAAACACACCCCACTCTTCGCGAAGTAAGCGCTGTGCTTCAAGTGCCCAAGTCACTGACACACCAGACGCCAAAATTTGTGCACGCGGTCCATCGCCTTCACCGGCTGCTGAATACAAATGCATACCGCGCAAAATTCCATCAACATCAACATTCTCAGGTTGAGCTGGTTGAGGGTATGGCTCGTTGTAAACAGTTAAGTAGTAGTAAATGTCTTCTGGATTTTCGCCATACATGCGGCGCAAACCATCTTTAACAATGTGACCAATTTCAAAAGCGAAAGCTGGGTCGTAAGCAACTACACCAGGGTTGGTTGCTGCGATCATCATTGAATGACCATCTTCGTGTTGCAGACCTTCACCATTAAGTGTGGTGCGACCAGCAGTTGCACCAACTACAAATCCACGAGTCATTTGGTCCATGGCTAGCCAGAATTGATCACCAGTTCGTTGGAATCCAAACATTGAATAGAAAATGTAAATCGGAACCATGTTTTCGCCGTGAGTCGAATAAGCAGAGCCAGCGGCAACAAATGATGCAACCGAACCGGCTTCGTTGATCCCTTCATGCAAAATTTGTCCAGCGGTGCTTTCTTTATATGAAAGCATCAATTCATGATCCACTGGTGTGTATTGCTGACCATGTGGTGAATAAATTCGCAAAGTCGGGAAGAGTGAATCCATACCGAATGTGCGAGCTTCATCCGGAATGATCGGAACAAAACGAGATCCAAGTCCTTCGACCTTGACCAGGTCCTTCAACAACCGAACAAAAGCCATTGTGGTTGCAACTGGCTGATTTCCAGATCCACGTTCAGCACTTTCAAAAACTTTTGGTTCAGGCATCGGAAGTGGCGCAGCTTTTGTGCGTCGCTCTGGCACATATCCACCAAGTGCCTGACGACGGTCGTGCAGGTACTTCATAATCGGATCATCTTCAGATGGTCGGTAGTAAGGAGGCAGATATGGATCTAGTTGATCGTCTGGAATTGGAATCTGTAGCCGATCGCGGAATTCGCGCAAGTCATCAAGATTCATTTTCTTCATTTGATGGGTTGCATTGCGACCTTCAAAACTTGAACCAAGTTTCCAACCCTTAACTGTCTTCGCAAGGATGACAGTTGGTTGACCTTTGTGTTCAACAGCAGATTTATATGCTGCATAAAGTTTTCGGTAGTCGTGGCCGCCACGGCGCAATGCCCAAATTTCATCATCAGTCATGTTTGCAACAAGCGCTGCGGTCTTTGGATCACGATTGAAGAAATGTTCACGAACATACGCGCCACTTTCAGCGCGGAAAGTTTGGAAGTCACCATCGAGTGTGTTGTTCATCAACGAAATCAAAGAACCGTCGACGTCGCGAGCGAGCAAATCGTCCCAGCCGCGTCCCCAAACAACTTTGATTACGTTCCAGCCTGCACCGCGGAAAGTCGATTCAAGTTCTTGAATAATTTTTCCGTTACCGCGCACTGGGCCATCAAGTCGTTGCAGATTGCAATTGATAACAAAAGTTAGATTGTCTAGACGTTCGCGTGCAGCCAACGCAATTTGGCCGAGTGATTCTGGCTCGTCTGTTTCACCGTCACCAAGGAATGCCCAAACATGTTGATCGGAAGTGTCTTTAATTCCTCGCCCTGCCATGTAACGATTGAATCGAGCTTGGTAAATCGCATGCAATGGTCCAAGGCCCATTGAAACTGTTGGGAATTGCCAAAAATCTGGCATTAAGCGCGGATGTGGATAGGAAGGTAGTGAACCTGAAGGATGGGAAAGTTCTTGGCGGAAACCATCCATTTGATCTTGCGAGATTCTGCCTTCCAAAAATCCGCGTGCATACATTCCGGGGCTTGCGTGACCTTGGAAATAAATTTGGTCGCCACCGCCCGGATGATCTTGGCCGCGGAAGAAATGGTTAAAACCAACTTCATACAAACTGGCTGAAGATGCATAACTAGAAATATGTCCACCAACTCCAACTCCAGGACGTTGGGCGCGATGCACCATGATGGCTGCGTTCCATCGCAAGATTGCGCGAATTCGATTTTCGATTTCTTCATCACCAGGAAAAGCTGGCTCATCAGCAGGTGAAATTGTGTTGATGTAATCAGTGCTGCGTACTGCAGGAACACCCAGGTCACGACGAGATGAATGACGTAAAAGTTCGCGGATTATTTGACGAGCGCGAGATGCGCCATGCTTTTCAATAATGGCATCAAGCGACTCGGTCCATTCCCGAGTTTCTTCAGGGTCTGTATCCACATATTGGCTTGGAAAGCCAGATTCGTCGTGGGTCATTTCGAACCTTTCCGTCAGTTCGGCAGGGGTGGCGCCGATGAACGCATTTGCGGTGGGGTAATCCAACTACATAACAGCACTTTTGTGCTCATCAGGTCGGTCTTAGGGATTTTCCGAGCAAGTTCTTGCCAAATATCACGCTAGGCAGTGGGATACGCCCATGCATTCTGACAGCGGGACACTTTCCGCCAGTATTGGAATTAGTAATGGTTCGATTGTGCAGGAAATCGGATTTGATGATGACAGTGCACAAGAAGTTCGCGATGCCTTCGAAACCGCGTCAGGCAATCAATTAGTTGATTACGACTACAACGACGTTGTCGATTGCGTGTTGGTTTGGTTCCGAGAAGATGACGATGATCTGGTCGATCTGCTAGTTGATGTGATTAGCCCGTTAGCTGAAAACGGAGTTGTTTGGTTGATGACTCCAAAGCCTGGGCGACCTGGCCACGTCACACCAGCCGATATCACCGACAGCGCACCTACTGCTGGCTT
>JBEBBR010000192.1:0-9242 GCA_041158285.1 Actinomycetota bacterium | reverse complement strand
CGCTCGCGGTCTCAATGACCGGCAATAGATGGAGAAGTACAGTGTCAAAGCGCACCTACCAGCCGAACAACCGACGTCGCCACAAAAAGCATGGCTTCCGTTTGCGTATGCGTACCCGCGCTGGCCGCGCCATCCTTTCTGCGCGCCGCAACAAGGGTCGCGCAAAGCTAGCAGTCTGATTTTTCTGTGCTGCCTCGTCAGCACCGGCTCAACAAAAGCGCCGAACTTCGACAGGTCTTACGTCGAGGCCGGCGCTTTGCCATACCCGAAGCCGTTGTTTGTGTGACTGTGACGGATGCGTCGCAGATCAGCAGATTAGGGCTAGTAACACCAAAAATTGTGGGGAATTCAGTCGTTCGACATCGAGTTGCACGCGCAATTCGACATGCTGGAGCTGATCTCATCAAAGCCCATCCATCTGGTTTTGATGTTGCAGTTCGAGCGTTGGCCGACAGTTCCCAACTTTCGGTTGCGCAATGGTTAGTTCTTATGGAAAAGGCGCTCACCAAAGCTCAACCAACACCGGTAGATAATGTTGGTAAACCCTGATGACGGGAGTCCTTCACACCATCTATCAAACGGTGTGGGTCAAAACTTTCGGCAGGTTGCTGTCGTTAATTTTGATTCTGCCAATTCGGTTGTATCAGTTAACAATTTCACCGTTACTCGGTGACGTTTGCCGATATCATCCAAGTTGTTCAAAATACGCCGTTGAAGCACTCAATGTTCATGGTCCTTTTAAAGGATTAGTCTTGACTGCTTACCGACTTATTCGTTGTACGCCGTTCACTCGTGGTGGGGTTGACTATGTTCCCACTCGCGGAGAATGGCGATCATCGGAGCCATTACATGATTAGCAATTCGTTGATCATCACTGACTGGAGTTTGTGTGTTTGATTTCATCCTTAATCCACTTGAAATTGCTGTGTCATGGATTCTGGTTCAGTTCCACGCATTGTTTTCAACATTCTTCGGATCAGGTTCCGGTGTTGCGTGGGCGTTATCAATTGTTGGTCTTGTATTAGTTATTCGAACTTTGTTAATTCCATTGTTTGTGAAGCAAATTAAGTCTCAACGTAATTTGCAGCTAATTCAGCCACAAATGAAGGAAATTCAAACGAAATATGCAGGTGACCGTGAACGTCAGTCTGCTGAAATGATGAAGCTGTATTCAGAAACTGGAACGAATCCGTTTTCATCTTGCTTACCAATTCTTGCGCAAACTCCAATCTTCTTTGCATTGTTCACTGTGTTGCAAGGTATTGCACAAACATATGCAGAAGGTGTTTTCCAGTGGGATTCATATAACCCGTTGTTGCAACAAGCACACGATGCAACCTTGTTTAACGTTCCAATTTATGCAACCTTCTTGAATGCAGATGAAATTGTTGGAGCCGAAACAACTACTCGCATCTTGGCGATGACTATGGTGGTTTTGATGACGGCAACCACTTTCATCACCCAACGCCAATTGATCGTCAAGAATGTAGCTGCGGACAATCCGATTGTTCAACAGCAGAAAATCTTGCTGTATGTCTTCCCATTCTTCTTCGCTGTTGGTGGCGTCGGCTTCCCAATCGGTGTTTTGCTCTACTGGCTCACCACCAACGTGTGGTCTATGGGTCAGCAATTCTGGGTGATCCGTAATAACCCGTCTCCAGGAACTCCAGCACATGAGGCTTACCTTGCACGTAAAGCTGCAAAAGCTGCGAAAAAAGGCAACACCGAAACCGCTTCTGAAGATGCCGCAACCGAAGAAGCCGTTGTGCGCCAACAGCCAAAGCGTGCACCACGCTCCAAGCGCAAAAAATAGGTAGAAGTTCAGACGAACGTCCGTCTAGAACCTGCCTCCCATAACTGTCGCCACCTCGGTGGTGTGATTAGAAGGATAGAAACATGAGTGAAAAAGCCAGTGTTGTTGACCTCGAAAAAGAAGGCGACATCGCCGCTGACTATCTCGAAGCGCTACTAGATATCGCTGATCTTGACGGCGACATCGACATGGATGTTGAAGGTGACCGTGCAATGGTTGCCATCGCCGGTGGGGATTTGCAGCAGTTGGTCGGTAAGCGTGGCGAAGTTCTCGATGCACTTCAGGAGCTGACCCGTTTGGCAGTGACCCGCGAAACCGGTAATCGCAGCCGTTTGATGCTCGATGTTGCAGGTCACCGTGAGAAGCGTCGCGCTGAGTTGACCGAGATCGGCACCCGCGCTGCAAAGAAAGCTCAAGAGACTGGTGAGGCAGTGAAGTGCCAACCAATGAATCCTTACGAGCGCAAAATCGTTCACGACGCAATCGCTGCAGCTGGTGCCGTGTCAGAATCTGAAGGCGAAGAACCACGTCGCTACATCGTGGTTACCGCGGGATAGTGGTTTCAGACCACAATGCTGAACCTGATGCCGCTGCTGTTTCACGTGAAACATCGGCGGCTCAGGTAGCTGCAACGCGCTGGCCCGACCATTGGGAAGCCCTGCAGCGATACCACTTCTGGCTCATCGGAGCTGGAGTGGAACGAGGTTTAGTTGGTCCTCGTGAGGTTCCTCGTATGTGGGATCGTCATATCAACAACTCCGCAGTTATCGAAGAAGCCATCCCCCACGGCGCAACGGTCATCGATGTGGGATCGGGAGCAGGGCTTCCAGGACTGCCACTTTCAATCGTTCGCCCAGACCTCACCGTCACATTGCTTGAGCCATTAGCTCGCAGGGTGGATTTCCTCAACGAAGTCATTACTGACCTCAACCTCAATACCTGCGTCAATGTGGTTCGTGGACGAGCTGAAGATGCTCGACATCTTCGCGCCTCGGTTGTCACCTCTCGCGCGGTCGCAGCACTACCCAAACTTCTGACGTGGTCCTGGCCACTTGTCGCAGACGGTGGTCAGATTCTGGCGATGAAAGGTGAGCAAGCTGAGTCTGAAATTGAAAGCTCAGTCAACTATCTCCGTAAACGCCACCTGAAGGCTGAAGTGATCACAGTCGGTGCTGGGGTGGTCGATCCGCTCACGCGACTAGTCCGGGTCTCCCGCACGAATTAGTACGGAGTCACATCTGCGTGGCAGACTCCGCGACCTATCAACACCCAAAGGACGTCCAATGACAGACCATGTTTCACGTGAAACACACCACCCGCGCCCATCCGCGACCCGTGTGTTTACGGTGGCGAACCAAAAAGGTGGAGTCGGTAAAACCACCTCAACTGTGAATATGGCCGCCGCGTTGGCTGCTGGCGACCTCCACGTTTTGGTCGTGGATCTTGACCCTCAAGGCAATGCTTCCACCGCTTTGGCTGTCGATCACCATGAAGGTGTGCCGGATATCTACGCGGCTTTGGTCGATGGTGTCCCTATGACTGAGGTAGTTCAGCCAGTCGCCCACACCCCCAATTTGTGGTGCGCTCCAGCGACCATCGACCTTGCAGGTGCTGAAATTGAATTGGTTTCCCTGGTCGCTCGCGAAAGCCGCCTCAAGCGCACGTTGGCTTCCTACATGGCCCATCACCTTGTAACCCACGGTCGCCAGCTCGACTACGTGTTCATTGACTGCCCACCAAGCCTGGGTCTGTTGACCATCAATGCGCTGGTGGCAGCCCAAGAGGTTTTGATCCCAATCCAGTGTGAGTACTACGCCCTCGAGGGTGTCGGTCAGCTCAAAAAGACCGTGGAACTGATTCGAGACAACCTCAACTCCGATCTGAGCCTGAGCACCATCCTGCTCACCATGTTCGATGGTCGCACCCGCCTCTCCCAGGACGTGGCCGATGTGGTCCGCCAATCCTTCGGTGAAGCCGTGCTCAACACCGTGATTCCACGCTCTGTACGTGTCTCTGAAGCCCCGAGCTACCAGCAGACCGTCATTGCCTACGACCCAAGTTCACCCGGCGCTGTGGCCTATTTAGAGGCCGCCAAAGAGTTGGCTTTCCGCCTTCCGAATGGAGAATTCCAGTCTTCAACTCCAGAGGGGTATCACCATGGCTGAACCACGTCACCGCGGACTCGGTAAAGGTATCGGAGCCCTCATTCCAAATGTGACCGAAGTCACAGATAAGAGTGAAAAAACTGGGGCAAATCCCCCTAAAAAGGATATTTTCACCCCCACCGACCTCGATACCACCGGTGCCACCGCGGTGTATGCGGAATTAGCTATTTCACGCATCATTCCCAATCCAAAGCAGCCACGAACTGTTTTTGATGAAGATGCGATGGCGGAATTGGTCCACTCCCTCAAAGAGGTTGGACTTCTTCAGCCGATCGTGGTCCGTCCGATTGTGGACGCGCCTTCTGGAGCGGAATTTGAGATCGTTGCCGGTGAACGTCGCTGGCGTGCATCCCAACTAGCCGGTTTCACCCACATTCCAGCGATTATTCGCCAGACAGCCGATGACGTACTGCTTCGCGACTCACTTTTAGAGAACCTGCACCGTTCCCAGCTCAACTCACTTGAAGAAGCTGCCGCCTATCAGCAGCTCCTCGAAGATTTCGGCTGCACCCAAGAAGAATTAGCTGAACGTATCGGTCGATCACGTCCGCAAATTTCTAACACCATTCGTTTGCTTCGACTTCCTGTCGCAGTCCAACGCCGAGTTGCAGCGGGTGTTTTGAGTGCAGGACATGCTCGTGCACTTTTGGCACTCACCACAGATGCAGAAATTGAAAATCTTGCATCACGCATTGTTGCGGAAGGACTTTCAGTTCGCGCAACCGAAGAAATTGTGTCGCTCAATGGTTCAGCACCTGGCAAAAAAGATCGCAACCCAAAGAAAAACAAACCAGTCTCCCCAGGTTTGAATGAAGTTGCAGAACGTTTGTCAGATTCACTCGACACTCGCGTCAAAATCGATATGGCACGCAACAAAGGAACCATCTCCATCGAATTTGCAACGTTTGCTGACTTACAAAGAATTGTGAATTTGATTTCACCGAATAAGTAAATGTGAAATGACAACAAAACCTGTAAGAAAATTACTCGCCACCGATCTTGATGGAACTTTTCTAACAAAAGATGGCAGTGTCACTGCACGTAATCGCGAATTATTGAAAAAAGCCAATGAAAATGGCTTAAATGTCGTGTTTGTCACAGGTCGACCAGCTCGCTGGTTGCGTGGTATTGCAGATGCTGCCGAACATCACAACACCATGATCGGTGCAAACGGCGGTTTGATCGCTGACTTACAAACAATGCAGGTCACACATGCTTTTCCGGCAGAACAGGCCGCACTCAAACAAGTGGTTCACAACATCAAAGAACTATTTCCAAAAGCAACTTTCGCCATCGAACGTTCTTATGTTGGAATGCCACTCGCACCAGCGACCGGACTTAAATACGAAGAGATGAAAGTTAGCTCTCTCAGTGATTTTGAATTCGCGATCACTCCAGGTTATGTCGGACGTTGGCCCGTCGATGCAATCATCCCAACTGCACCGATTGAAGAATTGGTGGAAGTTTCTGACATCACCAAAATGATTGTGAAACCAGAACATCAAGACGAGTGGAACTCTGATACTTGGTATGAAGCACTAAAACCAGCAGTTGGAGATTTACTTCAGCTCACGCACGCATCTCTCGATGTCGTACTTGCAGAAATCTCAGCCAAAGGTGTTACCAAAGGCACCACTTTGGCGGCTCTCGCAGAATCTCTCAATCTGACTCGCGAAGATGTGGTCGCAGTCGGCGATATGCCCAACGACATTCCAATGTTGCGGTGGGCGGCCGAGCCTTGGACCGTCGCGAACGCTCACGCGGATGTTTTGGAAGTGGCACATGCGGTTTTGGGCCATCATGACGACAGTCCGGTCGCCGATCTCATGGAAGATTTGATCAATCGTCTCGTGTAAACGTGAAACGAACTCAAAAGTTGAGATTTACTCTCCCCAAAACGATTAATGAGCACTAACCTCCGCACACGCTTTGCTACTCGTGGAGGAACCTCAATGGATGAAAAAATCCAGCAACATAAATTCACTCTGACCGAAGATCAGATGCCAACTCAGTGGTACAACATCATTCCTGATCTTCCATCCCCTCCACCACCAGCACTGCACCCAGGAACTTTGCAGCCAGCTGGTCCAGAAGACTTCATGCCTCTCTTCCCTATGGATTTGATCATGCAAGAAGTCACCATGGACCGCTACGTCGATATTCCAGGTGCCGTTCAAGATGTGTATCGCCAATGGCGTCCATCTCCGTTGTACCGCGCACATCGTCTTGAGAAGTTGCTCGGCACTCCGGCAAAGATTTATTACAAATACGAGGGTCAATCCCCTGCTGGTTCACACAAAACCAACACATCAGTTCCGCAGGCGTATTACAACGCCAAAGCTGGAGTCAAAAAACTCACAACCGAAACCGGTGCAGGTCAATGGGGTACCGCACTTTCGTTTGCATCTGCTTTGTTCGGACTTGATTGTGAAGTGTGGCAGGTTGGCGCTTCCTACGATGCGAAGCCATACCGCCGTTTGATGATCGAAACCTACGGTGCATCAGTGCATCGTTCACCTTCGAATCTCACAGCAGCTGGTCGCGCATTCTTTGATGTCGATCCAAAACATCCTGGTTCACTCGGTATTGCAATCTCTGAAGCTGTTGAAGTTGCAGCTCAAGATCCAGAAATCCGTTACGCACTTGGATCTGTTTTGAATCACGTCCTCTTGCATCAGACCATCATCGGTGAAGAAGCACTTCTTCAGATGGAAATGGCTGGCGATGTTCCAACTCACATTGTTGGTTGCACCGGCGGTGGATCAAACTTTGGTGGTTTGACCTTCCCATTCTTGCGCGAAAAGATGGCCGGCAAGATGAATCCACAGATTCTTGCTGTTGAACCAGCTTCTTGCCCATCACTCACCAAGGGTGTCTATGCATACGATTTCGGTGACACCGCAGGTATGACTCCATTGATGAAGATGCACACACTCGGACGCAACTTCGTGCCAGACCCAATTCACGCTGGTGGATTGCGCTACCACGGTATGGCACCTTTGATCAGCCACATCTACGAACTTGGTTTGATCGATGCAATTGCAGTTCCACAAACCGAATGTTTCGAAGCTGCAATCAAGTTTGCTCGCACCGAAGGCATTGTTCCTGCACCAGAGCCAACTCACGCATTGGCAGCTGCAGTTCGTCAAGCTTTGATTGCAAAAGAAACTGGCGAAGAAACCGTCATCCTCACCGCACTGTGTGGACACGGTCACTTCGACTTAGCAGCATACGAAGCATTCTTGGCCGGCAAGATGGTCGACGAAAATGCAGACGATGCACGTTTCGCTGATTCCATCGGTGAAGTCAACGCAATGCCAATCAACAACTAAAACAAACAAAAGGTCCGCCCACTCATTGCGAGTGTGGCGGACCTTTTTGTTTGAAACCTACTTAACCGGAGTGAACTTTTCGATTCCACCAAGGAATGGGCGCAAAGCTGCTGGCACATTAACTGATCCATCTGCTTGTTGATGGTTTTCATACAAAGCAGCGATTGTGCGAGTGATTGCAACGAGCGTTCCATTCAAAGTTGCTACAGGTGCGGTGCCATCTGCCTGCTTGGTGCGAATTCGCAAACGACGAGATTGGAAAGTCGTGCAGTTTGATGTGCTCGTGAGTTCGCGGTAGCGCTCTTGAGTTGGGAACCACGCTTCACAGTCAAACTTGCGAGCTGCCGAAGAACCAAGATCACCAGTTGCAACATCAATCACACGGTATGGCAATTCGAGTGCATCAAGGAATTCGCGCTCGAATGACAAAAGTCGTTGATGTTCCTCGAGAGCATCTGCTGGATCGCAGAATGAAAACATCTCAACTTTGTCGAACCAGTGAACTCGGAAGATTCCCTTGGTGTCCTTGCCATGTGATCCAGCTTCGCGACGGAAGCATGGTGAATATCCGGCATAACGCAATGGAAGTTTTGAAGCATCCAAAATTTCGTCCATGTGATACGCAGCAAGTGGAACTTCGGCAGTGCCGACGAGATACATGTCATCAGCCTCGAGGCGATACACATTCTCTGCAGCCTGACCGAGGAAACCTGTACCTTCCATTGCAGCTGGCTTAACCAAGGACGGTGGAATCACAGGAGTGAAACCATTCTTCGTGGCCATCGAGATCGCCATTTGCACAAGAGCTAATTCGAGAAGTGCACCTTGACCTGTGAGGTAATAAAAACGTGAGCCAGAAACTTTGGCACCGCGTTCAACATCGATCGCGCCGAGGATTTCCCCAATCTCAACGTGATCGCGAGGTGTGAATCCTTCAGCAGCGAAATCACGAGCTTTTCCAACCTCATGTAAAACCACAAAGTCTTCTTCGCCACCAACAGGTGCTGCTTCCTCGACAATATTTGAAAGAACTTTGACCGCTGCATCGAGAGCAGTATCTGCATCTCGAACAATGTTCTCAGCTGCAGCAACTCGATCCGCGAGCGCACTTGCTGTCTTCATCAACTCATCGAGTGCAGCCTGAGCCTCAGCATCCCCAGATTTGGCTTTGCCTTGAAGTGGGCCAATCTGCTTTCCAAGATTCTTTTGCTCTGCACGCAAAGACTCAAAATCACTCAATGCCGAGCGACGAGCAGTGTCTGCTTCCAAAACTGCATCGACTGCAGCCGGATCCTCACCGCGTGCGGTCTGAGAACGGCGAACTTCATCTGGATTTTGGCGAATAACCTGGATATCAATCACAGCGTAAGCCTATGCGGTGATGGATGTGGTTTGTTGTTCACCTTGAAGTGCCACAATGTGCAACCTAAGACAAGAGGTCGAATGAACAACAACTGGCTCACTCCCAAGGCTCATGCTGCCGCCACCGAGAACAAAGGTTGGGCGTCCTATGCCGATCAACCTATTTCTGCGGGCGAAACTGTGGCTGCCTTCGGTGGTTGGGTCGTCACCCGTGAAACATTGAATTCGCTGCCAGCTGAGCGCATTGGTCGATCCATGCAGATCGATGCTGATCTATTTATGTTGTCGGCACCTGAGCGTGAGCCCGGGGATTGCGTTAATCATTCATGCCAACCAAATTGTGGAATTCAAGGTTCAGTCACAGTTGTGGCCATGCGAGATATTGCGGTCGGTGAGGAACTCACTTTTGACTACGCCATGAGTGACGCCGCGGACTATGACGAATTTGATTGTGAATGTGGAGTCGAGAAGTGTCGCGGAAAAGTTCGTGGCACTGATTGGCAACTCCCCGAACTACAGAAGCGTTACGCCGGTTGGTTCAGTTCCTATGTTCAGAAATTAATTAACTCA
>JBEBBR010000191.1:0-2685 GCA_041158285.1 Actinomycetota bacterium | reverse complement strand
CGCAACGAAGAGCTTGAAGTCGAAGAAGATGACGCCGAGAGTTTGCTCGCAGCTCTCGAACGCGAATTGATGCGTCGCCGTTTTGGTCCACCGGTACGTCTTGAGGTTGAGTCCAGCATCGATCCAACAATCCTCGAACTTCTTGTTGAAGAGCTCGGCGTGGACAGTAGAGAAGTTTTCAAACTTGAATGGCCATTGGATTTGCGTGGTCTTTCAAGCATTGTTGATTTGCCACATGATGAATGGAAGTTTCCTGCTTTTGTTCCTCGCACCAATCAGGCCTTGGCTGAAGTTGAGTCTGCGAGTGCACCTAATGTTCTAGAAGTCATGCGAACGAATGATGTTTTGCTACATCATCCATATGACTCGTTCTCAACAAGTGTGCAGCTCTTCCTCGAGCAAGCTGCACGCGATCCGCAGGTTTTGGCAATCAAACAAACTTTGTACCGCACCTCTGGCGATTCACCAATCGTTAATGCGTTGATCGAAGCCGCTGAGTGGGGCAAACAAGTTTTGGCTTTAGTTGAGATCAAAGCTCGATTCGATGAGGAAGCAAACATCGAATGGGCTCGCAAACTTGAAGAAGCTGGTGTGCATGTTGTTTATGGTGTGGTTGGATTAAAGACCCACTGCAAACTTTCAATGGTGGTTCGTGATGATGGTGATGTTCTACGTCGTTACGTCCATATCGGAACCGGTAACTACCATCCAAAGACCGCACGCCTCTACGAAGATTTTGGTTTGCTGACAAGTGATCCAAAGACCACTGCCGATGTTGCAACTTTGTTTAATGTGCTCTCTGGCTATGCAGTCGGAGCGGAGTACGAAACTTTGCTCGTTGCCCCAGCGGGAGTTCGTATTGGATTGGTCGAACGCATCATGCGAGAAATCGATCTTCACAAAGCTGGCCGACCTGCGCGAATTCGATTCAAGTGCAATGCGCTTGTAGACGAAGCCATCATCGATGCTCTTTATCTTGCATCCCAAGCTGGTGTTCATGTCGACCTTGTCGTCCGCGGAATTTGTGCACTTCGCCCTGGGGTTCCAGGACTTTCTGACAACATCAAAGTAACTTCAATTCTCGGACGATTCCTCGAACATAGTCGTGTGTATGAATTCCTCAACGGCGGCGACCTTGAAGTCTTCATCGGTTCTGCCGACATCATGCACCGCAATCTTGATCGTCGAGTTGAGACCTTGGTTTTGTTACCTAGCGCTGTACACCGCAAACAGATCAGCAGCATTTTGGATTTCGCAACATCCAATGAAATCTCTCGATTCGAATTACAAGCAGACGGCCATTGGAATCGAATTGTGTTTGATGCTGAAAGAAAACTTGCTGACTACCAAGAAGAGATGATTCTTCGTTACCGCAGCCAGCGCCAATCGAGTGGTTCGTGAGAAATAAAGCCAAACTCATTCGGGCGGCTGGAACTGTAACTTTCCGTGGCACTGGTCGAAACACTGAAGTCATGGTGGTACATCGCCATTACCGAAAAGACTGGTCTTTGCCGAAAGGTAAAAAAGACAAAGGTGAGTACCTGCCAGCGACCGCATACCGCGAAACGTTGGAAGAGTCTGGTGTTGCAACTCAGTTGCGAGTTCCATTGCTCCCAGTCAATTACGAGTGGAATGGCACCCCCAAAGTGGTTCGCTATTGGTTGGCCGAACCTGTGGATCCAGCGCTCGCAGCCGGCGACCGCGACTTGCCAGATAACTGGCAACCCAATGATGAGGTTGATGAAATCCGATGGGTACGGATCAACAAACTTGTGGGGCTACTTACCTATCCACGTGATTTAAATACAGTGCTCGATGCATTCAGTCGCAGCCGTCACACCCTCCCGATGATTTTGTTGAGGCATGCAGATGCTCAGAAGCGAGCTGACTTCGCTGACGAACATGGAGGGCTGCCTCCACACGATCATTTACGCCCACTCAATAAGTACGGAACTGCATTAACTTCAAACATTGCAGATGTGTTGCGCGCATATGGAATCAAGCGAGTTCACTCATCGCCAGCAAAACGATGTCTAGACACAGTGGGTTTAAATTTCGTTTCGCCAGATCAAATAGTGCATGAGCCACACTTTTCTGAATATGGAGCGGCCGAAAACGAAGATGGTGCAAAGCTGCGAATTCAAAAACTCAGCACTTCGCCACAGCCATTGGTGATCTGTTCACATCGTCCAGTGCTACCTACATTGATTCGTTCAGTTGTGCACGAGACCAAGAGCCCTGAACCTGAAACTAAAATCTCTCCAGGCGGTTTTGTCGTTTTTCACCGACCTGTGCGACCTTCAGGTGGAATCCGAACGGGACATTCATTCATAACAGAAAGCAGCGCCGACTACCAATAGTCGACGCTGCATCATCTGCAGTGGATCAAGGCATGTGAATTGAAACGCCTTTTCCAATTGCAACAATTCCACGATCACTCACTGTGTAATGCTGACGATCAAAATCTAAATCCACGCCAATTTTTGCACCTGGTGGCACGATGACGTTTTTGTCGACGATTGCATTGCGAACAACTGCACCTCGACCAATGCGCACACCTGGCATGATGACCGAGCCTTCGACGTATGCACCTTCGTAAACATTGACATCTGCACTAACAACCGAAGTGCGAACGTGTGCACCTGCGATGATTGAACCAGTGCCAATGATGGAGTCATGTGCTGT
>JBEBBR010000190.1:0-14049 GCA_041158285.1 Actinomycetota bacterium | reverse complement strand
TTGCAACCGATTTACTTTCACTTGTTGCACTAAAGAGTCCAGCAGAACTTGGTGCAGACATTGCTGTTGGTTCTGCACAGCGTTTCGGTGTGCCAATGGCAATGGGTGGACCTCATGCCGGTTTCATGGCAGTACGTGCAGGACTTGAACGTTCCATGCCAGGCCGTCTCGTCGGAGTCTCTGTAGATTCACATGGAAATCCTGGATACCGCCTCGCACTCCAAACTCGCGAACAACATATTCGACGTGACAAAGCGACAAGCAATATCTGCACTGCCCAAGCGCTCTTAGCTATCTGTGCTTCGATGTATGCGTCCTATCACGGTTGGGATGGTCTTGTTTCCATCGCGAAGTCGGTTCATTCAAAAGCTACAACAATTGCGCATTCAGTTGTTGCTGCAGGTTTGTCACTCACGTCAGATCAATATTTCGACACTGTGAGTTTTGTACCTCAAAAGTCTGTCGACGAAACACTCGCAATCGCTCTTGCCGCAGGTTTCAACATCAGAAAGCTCGATGAGACCTATGTCTCTATTGCTGTCGATGAAACTTCCACTGACCAGCACGTTCATGCGCTTCTAGCTGCCCTTGGAATTGCAGTCAGCGCTAATTCGACCTCAACCTTGAATCCATCTCACACTCGCGCAAACTCTGCACTCCAACATCCAGTGTTCTCGCTGTATCGCAGTGAAACCGAAATGATGCGATACCTTCGCAAACTTGCTGATCTTGATTTGGCTTTGGATCGCACCATGATTCCCTTGGGTTCATGCACAATGAAGTTAAATGCAGCTACTGAAATGGCTGCAATCACGTGGCCGGAATTCGCTAGCGCACACCCATATGCACCTGCAGATCAAAACTCGGGTTGGGTTGAACTGATCACGGAACTTGAGAAGTACCTGTGTGAAGTCACTGGCTATGACGCAGTTAGTTTGCAACCCAATGCAGGTTCTCAAGGTGAATTTGCTGGACTTCTCGCTGTATCTGCGTACCACGCGAGCAGGGGAGAGGCTCACCGTGATGTGTGTTTGATTCCAAGTAGTGCTCACGGTACGAATGCTGCATCCGCTGTTATGGCTGGAATGAAGGTTGTCGTTGTGTCCTGTGACGACAGCGGAAACGTTGATATGGATGACTTGCGTGCAAAGATTGCGGCGCATGCAGATCGACTCTCAACATTGATGATTACGTATCCATCAACCCACGGTGTTTATGAAGACACCATCACCGAAATTTGTGCATTAATCCACAAAGCTGGTGGACAGGTATACGTTGATGGTGCAAACCTCAACGCACTTGTCGGTGTTGCAAAACCAGGTAAGTTCGGTGCAGATGTTTCGCACTTGAACCTCCACAAGACTTTCTGCATTCCACATGGTGGTGGCGGTCCTGGTGTTGGCCCTGTTGCGGTGCGTGAACATTTAGCAGCATTCCTTCCAGGAAATCCTGTAACACAGGATCCACAGACCTCTGGCGCAGTATCTGGTGCGTTCTATGGTTCGGCTGGAATTCTTCCAATCCCTTATGCCTACATTCGTATGATGTCAGGGGAGGGTTTGAAACTCGCAACCGAAGTTGCAGTGTTGTCTGCCAACTACATTGCGAAACGCCTATCAGTGGCATATCCAATTTTGTACACCAACGAAAATGGAATGGTGGCACATGAGTGCATCATCGATCTTCGCGAAATCACAAAGCGTTCCGGTGTTTCCGTTGATGATGTGGCAAAACGTCTGATCGATTACGGCTTCCATGCTCCGACTATGTCATTCCCTGTCGCTGGTACTTTGATGATTGAACCTACAGAATCTGAATCGGTTCATGAACTTGATCGCTTCATCGATGCCATGCTCAACATCGCAGCTGAAATTTCAGCCATCGAGAATGGCTCTCAGGACTACGAAACCAGTGCTTTGCATAATGCTCCGCATACTGCACAGGCATTGCTCGCTTCTGACACTTCCGCTGACGCAAAACTTCTTGCAGGATTGCCAACAGGTGTAAACCCTCGCCACAAGTACTGGCCACCGGTTGGTCGTATTGATGGTGCCTATGGAGATCGCAATCTCACATGCACCTGTTTACCAATTGAGGAACTGGCTGCAGATATCTAAAGTGCAACTTCGGAAAGCAACGGGGGATTGCAACCTTTTCGGCTGCAGGTGATGGCCGCGGCTTGTGCTGCAGTCGAAAGCAGTTTTTCGAGGTCTGCCGTGTTGGTAGTTACCCGCGCATTGTGATCGGCGATGAGACCGCGAACTACCCATGCCATGTATGTATCTCCGGCACCGACGGTATCGACGAGTGAAACCTCAACTGTAGACACGTGAACAACTGCCTTGCCTTGAACAAACGCAGTTGAACCTTTTTCGCCTCGGGTCATAATCACAAGTTGAGGGCCGCGTAGCGACCAATTGGCGGCAGTAGCGTCAGGGGAGAGGCTGCTATCGATCCACTCAAGGTCTTCATCGGAAACTTTGATGACATCGGCCAAGTCGACAAACTCCACAATGCGGCTACGCATTGCATTGGCTGTGGCAACGTCTGGAGCAGCTGCAGGGCGAGCGTTGGGGTCAAACGAAATCACAGTCTCTGGGGAATGAGTCTTGATAGTCCGAAGAGTGCTGAGCAAAGCATCGGAGCCAGGCTGCATTACTGCAGTCAGACTGCCAATCTGAATGAGGTCATATCCCGATTTCAGGCCCTCGCATTCATCGGTTGACCATTGCCAGTCAGCAGCACCTTCAAGTGCAAAGTCATAAGCCGGAACCCCTTGCGTCGACAATTCAATGGTCACGATTGGCGCTGGTTCAGCACTTCGGATGAGCTGTGGATGAGAGACCATGTTGGAGACCGCGTAATCCCAAATTACCTGACCTTCGGAGCCCTCTGAGACTCTGGCCCACCAATGGGTTTCCACACCGGCTCTTTGGAGTGCCACAGCGGTGTTGAGCGGCGAGCCACCAATCACATCGTGATGAGCGCCTGATTCGACGAAACGATCGATAACACCTTCGCCAATTACGGCTACGCGATAACTCATATCCATCCTGCCCATTTCGAGTGACAGCCGAGAAACGCTCACTTGCGTCTGGTGGCCAAGGGTAACCCTCGTCAGGGAACGAAAGTGGGGGTGCAGCGAGATCTTCCGCCACAGGTAGAAATGCAGTAGTTTCATCCTGAGTTTTAGAAAGTGTCATAATCCACCTTATCGGCGATTTATTACGGAGCAGCATGGCTTACCTAGGCATCACAGCGCCTTTTGGTATTGCCCACCGTGGAGGCTCTCAAGAACATTTAGAGAACTCACCATCTGCTTTTACTCATGCTTTTGATCTTGGATTCGACGTTATAGAAACTGACGTTCATCCAACCGCTGATGGCGTTTTGGTACTGATGCACGATCCGTCTTTAACGCGCACAACTGACGTTCGTAAAAATGTTTCAGAACTCACCTGGAAACAGCTCAGTTCCATCCGGCTGCGTAATGGTGAGCCAATCCTCCGCCTAGAACAATTAGTCGACATTGCACCCGCTGGCACGCGATTCAATATTGACCCGAAATCAGATGCCGCTGTCGAACCTCTCATTTCATTTCTAAAAAACGATGAATCCGCTGCTGGACGCATCTGTGTGGGTTCGTTCTCCTCAGAACGTCTCACCAAGGTGCGTGCAGCAGTTCCTCACGTGGCCACCAGTTTGGGTTCCTCAGAGATTCGGTCACTGGCAATCGCCTCGCGCACCCGCCACGGTCGTTGGAGCCATGCGGGTGCTGTGGCTGTTCAGGTCCCGGAGAAAGCCTTCGGCCTGCGTTTGGTGAATCAGCAATTTGTAGATTTTTCACACAATTTGGGTATGGATGTCCACGTCTGGACCGTCGATTCCGAGCAAGATATGCACCGTCTTTACGACCTTGGAGTCGATGCCCTCATCACGGACCGTCCAAGTGCACTAAAAGAAGTTCTCATTCAACGGGGTCACTGGAGGCACGACAATGGGTAAAGGTCCGAGCACGCGAGTACGAGACACTGCAGATCAAAAAGCCTGGTACTTCTATGACTGGGCAAACAGCGCGTATGTCACCACCGTCACAACAGTTTTGTACGGCCCATATCTAACTAGCGTTGCAGAAGATGCTGCTGGTTGTCAGGGAGCTGAGTCCTGCACCAACTCACTCAGTCTTGCTGGCTTGAGCATCTCAGCCGGATCCCTCTTTTTCTATGTAGTGACATTCTCAACCCTGCTTTCCGCTTTCTTACTCCCATTGATGGGTGCCTACGCCGATCTACGTCATGACAAACAAAAACTCATGGGCCACTTGGCCTTTGTTGGAGCAGCTGCCACCATGTTGATGTTCTTTGTTGCTGATGGAAATTGGATCTTAGGTTCAGCACTTTTACTTATTGGCAATTTGGCGCTTGGCGCATCTCTTGTTGTGTATGACGCAATTCTTTGTGACATCACACCACCAGACGATCGAGATCGTGTTTCTAGTCGCGGTTGGGCACTTGGTTATGTAGGTGGCGGTTTCCTCCTCATCGTCAACCTCGCCTTCTACCTCCTCTCCCCTGCTGATTTCGCCGAAATGGCAGTTCGTATCAGTTTGCTGAGCGCAGGTCTGTGGTGGGGTCTGTGGACTCTCATCCCGTACTTCAAAATCAAAAACAAGGCCGATCACGTGTATCAAGAAATTGATGTGATGCGCCTTGCTGCCGGTTCATTCAAACAACTTGCCACCACATTCAAAGAATTAGCGATGTATCCACAGACTCGTTTATTCCTACTTGCCTATCTTTTCTTCAATGATGGTGTGCAAACAGTGATTGCATCAGCAAGTATTTATGGCACCGAAGAGCTTGGACTCAAAGCAGAGTCGATGATCGGCGCAATTGTCATCGTTCAGATCGTTGCTATCGCTGGAGCATTATTCACCGGAAAAATGGCAGCGAAATACGGCGCATATAAAACTGTGTACTACAGCCTCAGTGTGTGGATGGTCGTCATTGTTGCTGGATATTTCCTTCCAGCAGGCAAGGCCACACTATTTTTCATCCTGGCAGCTGCCATCGGATTTGTTCTCGGTGGCACACAAGCATTGAGTCGAAGCCTCTTCAGCCAGCTAGTACCACGTAAACGCGAAGCTGAATATTTCGCTTTGTACCAGGCATGCGAACGAGGAACTTCATGGCTTGGAACCTTAACTTTCGGTGTTGTTCACCAGATAACTAACAGTTACCGACCAGCGATCATTGCGCTTCTCGCGTTCTTTGTGATCGGTGGCTTGTTGCTGCGTAAGGTTGACATTCGTCAAGGTATTTCTGAGGCCGGAAATGAGCAGCCAACAATTGCGTAATAAGTAATTAAGAACCAATGGGTCTGCGAAGAAAACGATACTTCCAGGCCCATACGGTTACTTGGAGCATTGCCTCGACCACAATGTTTTTGCTCATCTTAGAAACACCACTGACCCGTTCGACAAATTCAATCGGAACTTCCACGATCTTCAAACCGGCTCGAGCGGTTCTAAAAGTATTGTCTACTTGGAAAACATAACCTTGTGCGGTTGCAGAAAGCAGACCAATCTTGTGAACTGTCTCAACTTTGAAGGCTCTAAAGCCACCAGTTGCATCTTTAACGGAAATGCCAAGCATTATTCGCGTATACAGATTGCCGCCGAGGGACAAAATCTTGCGTGATAACGGCCAGTTGACTACAGAACCTCCTGGCACCCAACGTGAACCTAAAACCAAATCTGCATCGGGGATTGCTTCCAGTAATAGCGGAAGTTGCTCAGGTTGATGGGATCCATCCGCATCCATCTCCACGAGTACGTCGTACTTGTGATCAATCCCCCACGCGAAACCTGCACGGTACGCGGCACCTAAGCCACCTTTACCAGGGCGATGTAAAACAAAAACTGATGTGTCGCTATCAGCGAGCTTCTGTGCTGCTTGACCAGTGCCGTCAGGTGAATTGTCATCCACAACCAGAATGTCGACCTGTGGGTTGCTAGTTTGAATCCGTTGAATCATCGAATGGAGATTTGAGATCTCGTTGTAGGTTGGCATAACAACCAGGGTGCGAAGATTCATGAGGCTACTTTACGGCGATTATGAATTCCGGCCGCTGTCAGTACAGTGGAAAGCATAAGAACGAAGGCAATAATTAGGTGATGCATGAACACTGCTGGAGTCGTCCCAGCAACTTCAGGAAATGTTCTAACTAAGGCCCCAATCTCGGTTTGCGAGATCGAATCAGTCACGCGTCCGTGCGGATCGGTTACTGCCGATAAACCACTTGTGCTCACGACAACCACCGGCCGACGAGTTTCCAGTGCACGCATCTGAGCGGATTGAAGCTGTTGTTCGGATTCACCTGAAAATTGATAGGTCGCATTATTAGTTTGAATGATGATGACCGAAGAATCCTCTGAAGCAGCCAATGCTTGCCAATCATCTGCTGCCTCAAAGCAGATTAGTACGGCCATTGAGACACCATTGATTTCTACAAAACCGGGTGTTGTGCCTGGTTCAAAATCGCGTGGCATGAGATTGACTCGATCAGTGAACTGCGAGATCAAGCTCCGCGCCGGCAGAAACTCACCAAATGGAACAAGGCGACGTTTTTGATACACCTGAGTCCATTTTTCGTTCTCCCACAGCAGGGAAACGTTTGCTCGCGTTGAGTCCGAGACATTGCGAATTGCACCGAGAAGAATTGGTTTAGGTAAAGTTTTTTGAACATCATTGATGATTTCAGCAGATTGCATATCGAGAGTTGGATCTACATCGGCGGCGTTTTCGGGCCACACAATGAGATCAGCATTGAGCAATTGCGAACTGTTTGACACAGTTGCATCTGCATGATGGCTCAGAACAGTTCGTGGATCCCCGACAACACCAAGACCGTAATGATCCACTCCCCCTTGAACAATCCCCAACGTCACCTGGGCATTCCCCACCGCTGGTTCGAAGAAGTCAGTGACAGCAGGAGTGAATCCAAACAACGAAACGAGGACCACGCTTCCGCTGAGATAAGTGGTCTTACGCTGAACACTTCGTGAGTTGGAAAAAATCCATAGAATGAAAGTTGCCGTCGCCACAAATGCAAAAGTCATTCCGAGCTGCCCGACAAGAGCTGCCCCATTTGCGAAAGGCGTCATAGGCGTGATGACACCAATTTGCCCCCAGCCAAAACCGCCAAATGGATATCGATCTCGCAGTAGTTCAGCCGAAGTCCAGATAGCTGGAATTGCGATTGGCCACCAACGAGTGCTCATCGAGAGTTTTGCTGCGACTGAAGCAACTACCCACCAAAAAGTGCACAAAATGGTGAGAGCAATCCAGGCATCGGTTCCAACAATCTTGATCCATTGCAGAAGCGTGACAAAGAATCCAAACCCAAAACCAAATCCAATCAGGATTGTCTGTTTGAGATTTTCGCATCGACGAAGCAGTTGGACCCAGACGATGAATGCACCAATGGCCAGTGGCCATGGAAAATTGAGAGGTGGAAAAACACACGCAAGCAGGATTCCGGCCGCAGCAGCGACCACCACATGAAGAAACCGAGGCGCGTATTTCACTGAAATATTGTCCCATTGGAATAAATCACTGAGCCATTGCGAAGTGTTGCCAAGCAGGTGGGAGTCACTTCGTCGAGCGCAGGTAAAGGTGGTGTTGCGGAGCGAGGGTCAGTGGACCAATTTCGCACCACATGGTCCGGAGACTTCACCTCAAGTCCCGAAACTTCCCATATCGCGAGGTTGGCGCGCATCCCAACTTCTATCTCACCACAGTCATGTCGTCGCATAGCTCGAAATGAACTTCGAGTATGTGCTGCAAATGCGGCTCTACGGCTGACTCCATGAGTGGCCTGGTGAGGATTCTCCGCCGCCTTAATGGCCCGCCAAGGATCTATAGGTGTCACCGGAGAATCTGAACCAAATGACATCAGCACACCACTTCGGGTGATTTCAGCGAAATCGTTCATATCTGTCCAACGGCCACCGAGGCGAGAGTCATACATCTGCCCCTCCCCTGCCCACAATTCATCAAAGACAGGTTGCATACTCGCTGTAATACCAAGTGCAGACATTCTCGCGATATTTGTTGAAGACAACATTTCGGCATGCTCAATCTGGTGAGAGACTGAACGAAACTTTGCTTCTCCAACAGCATTAAAACAACGCTCGTACGCATCAATCACCGAATCCAGTGCTGCATCTCCGATTGCATGGAAGCCAGACGCGAGCGAATTTTCAACGCACGCCTGAATATGTTCGGCAAGAGCATCAGTATTTTGATATTGATTACCGTGTCCGCCAGACTCATAGGGGTCACACAGGTGTGCTGTTTGTGAACCAACGCTGCCGTCCACGAATAAATCTCCACCACAGCCGAATGCGCCAAGTTCAGAAGCTGTTTGATGCCCGTTGAGCTCTCCCCACCATAGAACAACTTCTGGAAAATTCTCGTTGTTGAACTTCTTCAAATTTTCGGCATCTTTGAATCCACTGATATCTGGTCCGGCCATTTCATGGACAACAGCAATTCCCCGAGATGCTGCAGTGTGAAGAGCCGAACTTTGCGATTCGGAAATTTGAGATTCATTCAAAAGAGATAGAGCAAATTTTCGCGCAACATGATGAGCCTGACCAGTAACTATTCCCGAATCAGCAAATCCATCAGCTTCATTAACTTCAGGGCACATGGCAATAAACCGAGGTGATAAGTACGCAGAATGAACGTCAATTCGAGATGCATAGATCGGACCGAGTGTCTCTGTCTGAATATTCACCGAAGAAAATGCTTGCCAATGCGTGTCATCCCAGCCATGAGCTATACACACTTCCTGCGAATTTTGTTGTGCAAGTTCCGTAAACATTTCAGTCCACGACTGAACGCCTGTCAGATCACACCCAGTGTGCAACAAACCTGTGTTTGTGAGATGAACATGAGCATCGACAAAGGCTGGAGCAATCCAGAAACCTTTGGCATCGATTCTTTGAGTGTTTTCAAACGCGAGACTTGCCGCGTCAGTACCAAGCCATGTGATGACACCGTTTTCGATGAGAAGGCTTGTTGGTTGCGGAAAATGTCGTGTGTAGATCTTTGCATTAAAGATCAACAGTGATTCATCGCTCATTCGATGATGAATAACTCACGAGGTTGGTTATTGAGAATCAATGCGCCATCTTCGCCGCACACAACAATGTCTTCGATCCGCGCACCGGCCTTACCTTCGCGATAGAAACCAGGTTCGATACTGAATGCGAAACCAGCCTCAATCGGAGTCGAGTTGCCAGAAACCATATATGGCTCTTCGTGTGTCTCAAGACCGATACCGTGGCCAATGCGATGAATGAAGAATTCGCCAATTCCAGCCTCATTCATCAGATCACGAGCAACCGCATCAATCGATTCGCAGGTGACACCTGGCTTTACTGCATGGGTAGCTGCCACTTGAGCCTGATGAAGAATTTCAAAATCACGTGCATAATCGGCTGAAGGCTGACCCATGTGATACGTGCGAGTCGAATCACTGCAATATCCACTTGGCATGGTGCCACCGATGTCTACCACTACCGCTTCGCCGTTTTGAATGACTCGTTGAGAAACCTCGTGATGTGGTGATGCAGAGTTTGGTCCACTGCCGACGATCACAAAGTCAGCTGTCACATGACCTGAATCCAAAATCGCTTGAGCAATATCTTTGCCCACTTCGGCCTCTGTGCGCCCCACCTTCAAAAACGTAGGTACGAGAGCATGAACCTTGTCGATAGCGGCTCCAGCTTCACGTAGATACTCGGTCTCGGCAGCACTTTTGACCTGACGCAGTGTGGCAATAAATGGATTGGCGCTGAGAGTCTTGGTTGCAGTGAATTCTTTTTGCATCTTCAGCAACTTATCAGCCCACATGCGGCCATCTACAGCCAGCAAATCAACATCACCAATGATTCGATGGAGAAGCTCAAAAGGACTCTCAGTTTCGGTCCAGGTTTCGACCGCGAGCCCTAATTTGCCAATCGGACTAGCAAGAGCGGCGGACTTCTCTAAGAACGGCGACACGACAAGAGGGTCGTGTCCTGGGCGAACAACGAGGGCTGTCAGCCGCTCGAGTGGAATAGCGTCATAGCCAACTAGGTACCGCAAATCGGGACCTGGACTGATGACCGCGCAGTCCACCCCTGAAGTCCCAAGCACTGATTCAAATTTGGCGAGCCGAGCAGCCAAGTCATTGTTGAACATAGCCCAAGATTAGTCCTTGCCCACCGCAGACGTACGGCAGAATGAGCACGTGCCTCTCATGCTTGTAGACATTGCCACCGTGTACTACCGCGCCTATTACTCGATGCCAGATTCGTTGAAATCTCCCGACGGGCGTCAGATCAATGCTGTCCGAGGAACGATGGACGCTTTAATGCATTTCATCGACACCTATGAGCCTCAACACCTCATCACCGCGTGGGATTTTGCCTGGCGACCAGAGTGGCGGGTCAACCTATTACCTACGTACAAAACTGCTCGTGTGGCTGCTGAAGATGAAGAACAGATGCCAGACACTTTGAGTGATCAGGTGGATTCAGTGCGTCAGATACTCGAAGAACTTGGAGTGGCGTGCATCGGAGTCGAGGATCATGAAGCTGACGATGTTGTAGCTCAATATGCACGCGAATCATCGATGAAAACTTACGTTGTCAGTGGCGACCGTGATCTTTTCCAGCTGATCGATGACACGCGAGATGTGTCTATGTTGTATCTCGGGACGGGAATCAGCAAGCACACATTTGCTAATAATGACTACATTGCCGAACGTTTTGGAATCCAAGCTCATCAATATGCGGATTACAGTTTGATGAGAGGTGATGCTTCAGATGGTCTCCCTGGAGTCAAAGGTATCGGTGAAAAAACCGCGGCAGCACTTCTACAAACCTTTGGAAATCTCGATTCCATTGTTGATGCAGCCCATGCAGGAGACGAAAGAATCAAACCGCGTATCGCTGCTTCATTGATCGAACATCGCGATTATCTAGAAGCCGCAAAGCAAGTGGTTGTATTAAATCGAGAAATTGAAGTGCCAGCACTAGATACATCGTGGAAAACGGTTGGAGATAGTCCAACTTTGATTGACCTTGGTATGAAGCGTTACCAGCAAATGTGGGAACAGGTAACTGACTACTAATCTTCAAGTTCTGCAGCGGAGACGATTCCACGTCTCACGAGATCCACGCTCTCATGGGCAATCGGTGAAAGTTCATGATCGCCCACCGCTGCGATCTGCTCAAGCACATCGATGAGACGACGTGTGGTTCGCACAAAATCTCCAGCTGAAAGTTCCGAATCGCGAAGTACACCGGTGAGTCGTCCGCCGTTTGCCCACCGATAAATCGCCCATGCAAAACCAGCGTCAGGTTTTCTCACAGTGTTGAGTTTGTTAGCACCTTCAAGGGTATGAATCTCTTGCCACAATCTAAACAACTCAACGATTGCTTCCTCGGCTTTACCAAAGGGTAATTTTGGTGAACCACCGTCATCGTCACCTCGAGATTCGTACACCAAAACGCTTACAGCACTTGCAAGTTCAGCCGCATCCATTCCGTTGAAGAATCCACGCCGAAGGGCCTCAGTGATGAGCAATTCCGATTCAGCATGAACTCGTCGCAAAACCTTGCCAGTGTCCGTAACTTTCATCTCGGACTTTTGTCCCTCGATATATCCCAAAGCATTCAAGACATTGCAAACACGTTCAAAATCACGAGAGATGACGTTAACTCGATGTGAGATCTGAGAGGAAATCGCATCGCGTTCACGAACCAACTTGAAATATCTCTCGGACCACCGAGCATGTTCTTCTCGGTCGCTACAACCATGGCACGCATGGGCTCGCATTTCAGCGCGTAATTGACCGATCTGAATATCGACATCGGATTCACGACTTTGACGGTTACGTCGTGGCATTGGCGCATCAAATGCAGTTCGACGCAGCACATTGACAAGCTCCTGCCGAGACCGTGATGAGCGCGAATCAAAGTTGCGTGGAATTTTGATTCTTTCAACTGGCAGAACCATGCCAGTAAAATCTGAAACACTTAGTCGACGGACTTCACGTTGCATCGTCAAAACGAGCGGCCGTGGCTCTGCCGCAAAATCCGTACCCGGATCGAGTACGACAGCAGGTCCAGCTCTTCGTCCTGTCTGAATCACAATCACATCGCCAGGAACCATTGAGGACAAACTGACAGCGGTTTCTTGACGTAATTGAATTCGGCCAGCTTTGACCGCATTCTTCTCGACTTCAGCAATTTTGTTACGGATAGCTGCGTATTCGAAAAAATCTCCAAGATGGCATTCCATGGCCTCTTTGTAACCACCAAGGCCCTCTTCCATTTTGCGAAGTTGCTGGTTGAGACCTGCCACTCCCCTGTCGGCCTGAAATTGTGCGAAGGATGAACCCAAAAGTTCAACCGCTCGGTCATACCCCATGGACGAAATGATGTTGACTGCCATGGTGTAGCCGGGCGTAAAAGATGACTTGAGCGGATAAGTACGCGTTGATGCCAAACCAGCCAAGGCGACTGGATCTAAGCCGTCCTGCCACACGACGATCGCATTTCCCTCATCATCGATACCTCGACGACCGGCTCGACCTGTGAGTTGGGTGTACTCACCTGGCGATAGATCTACATGAGCGTCACCATTCCATTTACGAAGTTTGTCGATGACAACACTTCGAGCAGGCATATTGATACCGAGGGCCAGTGTTTCCGTCGCAAAGACAACCTTGAGTAGTCCCTGCTGAAACAGAGTCTCCACAACCTCTTTGAAACGTGGGATCAACCCAGCATGGTGTGCGGCGATTCCCCATTCGAGAGCCTGCAGCCATTGTGAGAAATTGAGAGCCGCCAAATCTTCTGAAGGCAAATCTGCTACTGCGTTATCAACGATGTATCGAATCTCATCACGTTCTTCGATGGACGTAAGTCGAAGCCCCGCTTCAACACATTGTTCAACAGCTTGGTCGCATCCCTTGCGACTAAAAATGAAGAAAATGGCCGGAAGTAAATCCCGCTTATCGAGTTGTTTGATCAAATGATCGCGAAACGGTGTGTGACGCGAGAAACCACCCCGATTACCCCGACGACCACGACTGTCACGTCCACGCTGTTGGTTTTGACCTTCTCTAGCGATCCGAAGTAAGTCTGGATTAACTTTGCGCTGCTCTTCATCGATAAACAGATCGTGAATATTGCGACCCGCAGCGACTAATTGCCACAACGGAACAGGTCTGTGTTCCTCAACAATGACAGCAGTGTCACCTCGAACATGAGTCAACCACTGTCCAAATTCTTCAGCATTACTAACCGTGGCAGATAAAGCTGTTACTGCCACAGATTCCGGAAGGTGCAAAATCACTTCTTCCCACACAGCGCCACGAGATCTATCTGCGAGATAGTGAACTTCGTCCATCACCACATGTTTGAGATTCAAAAGTGTTGTTGAGTTGACGTACAACATATTCCGTAGAACCTCTGTTGTCATCACAATGATGGGCGCATCAGGATTGATACTGACATCACCAGTGAGAAGCCCAACTGAGTCTGCTCCATAAACCTCGACGAGTTCATTGAACTTCTGATTACTCAGAGCTTTGATCGGAGTGGTGTAGAACGCTTTACCTTCGAGGTGGCGGGCAAGATAGATTGCAAACTCTCCCACCACAGTTTTTCCAGAGCCAGTGGGTGCAGCAACGAGAACTCCGCGACCAGATTCCAATGCCTTACAGGCATCGATTTGAAAGTTATCTAAATCGAAATTTTTGATCTTTTTGAAAGCGGCAAGTACAGACTTACTTTCTGCATGACGCATGAGAGAAGCTTCATATCTCTCGGCTGGCGTGCTCATAACCAATCACTCGAAATGTCTGAAGCTTCATCATCAGAGAGCTCGGGAACTGACCCCGCGCGTCTACGGCGACGCCAGTCATTCACAGCCGCGATAGCCCATGCAACAACAACCAACATAAGAATCGGCACTGCAACCAACA
>JBEBBR010000189.1:0-18307 GCA_041158285.1 Actinomycetota bacterium | reverse complement strand
AATTCTGAGCATTCCGAATCTTGCGGTTTCGGGAACATGTGTTCGCGTTCCAGTCTTCTCAGGACATTCACTCGCGATCAATGCGGAATTTGAAAAAGAGATTTCCCCTGCGCGAGTTTTGAAACTATTGGCAGATGCGCCAGGCGTAGCCGTCGTTGATGTTCCAACTCCACTTGAGGCTGCAGGAAAAGATCCGTCATACGTCGGTCGTATCCGTGCAGATCAATCGGTTGCCGAAGGACATGGAATCGCGATGTTCATCAGCAACGACAATCTCCGCAAAGGCGCAGCTCTGAATGCAGTTCAGATTGCAGAATTGGTTGCGGCAGACCTCAACAAATAGTTCTAGTGCGCTGGCGGTAATTCATCGAGTACTCGACGAATTGCCGCCAGAGCTGTTTCTGCATCATCGATGGTAACGACAAAAACTTTGCCGTTACCAAACTCAAATCGAAGTCCTTCACCAGATCGCAAAACAGCTGCCCATGCGCGGCGCCATGGAACCCAGCGATAACCCCAACCACCCCACTCTGTGGGACGCACATTGATGACACGAACGTTTGCGACGTTGGCCCATTCGATTTTTTGACGTGGCCAACCAAGATCTCCGTAAAAAATCTCAAAAGCATCGCGACGAATTTCAACTCGCAATTTCGACAATCCAAGTGAAGCCAAGCCCGCCAGAATAAGTGGCACACAAATTGCTAGCCAGTCCCAACCGACAATTCGCTCAGCAGGATCGGCATAGTTGTTGGCAATCAAGATAATCATCAAGGTGACACCCATTGCTGCATTGACACCCCAGCGCAGAAATGGTGCTTTGATCGAACCTTGCCACATCACTTCTTGCGACATCGTCAGGCTCCGAGTGCCTTTTTAACAGCAGCCGCGACCGCGCCACCATCAGCTCGACCGTTGACCTGCGGTGTCAAAACCTTCATCACAGCACCCATAGCTTTCATACCTTCAAGACCCTGGGCTTTTGCAGCTTCAACTGCGGAGTTGATTAGGGCATCAACTTCATCAGCACTAAGTGGCTTCGGAAGGTATTTCTCCAGCACTACAAGTTCAGCAGCCTCAATGTCAGCGAGATCGCTTCGACCGGCAGTGTTGTAAGCCTCGATAGATTCGCGACGCTTCTTAGCTTCGCGACCAAGTACGGTCACAATTTCTTCGTCAGTGAGTTCACGAGACTCTTTTCCTGAAACTTCTTCATTGGTGATGGCTGTGAGAGCCATACGCAATGTGCCCAAAGTGACCTTGTCGGAGGCTTTGGTTGCGGAAGTTAAATCGGCTTTTAGGGTGGCTTTGAGTTCGCTCATGGGTAGATCCTGCCACGATGTACCCATGGAACCGATCGGATCATGGCTAACTGGCCTGGCAGCGACCGCAATTGGGGGATTGGCCTATAGCGCTGGCTATGAAGTTCGCGCCTACACCTTGCGGGAATTCAGCGCCCCAGTGCTGCAGCCTGGCCAGAGTGACATTCGCGTTCTCCACCTCAGCGACTTGCATATGACACCTCGGCAAACCAAAAAACAACAATGGGTTTCTGCTTTAGCCGAACTCGAACCCGATCTCGTTGTGGTCACTGGAGATTTTCTCGCCCACCTCGAAGCCGTCGAACCAGTTCTTAAGAGTTTCGAAAAGTTGTCTCACATTCCAGGTGTTTTTGTTTTTGGTTCAAACGATTACTACGCACCGACTTTGAAAAATCCTGCTCGCTATCTCAAACGCGATGATGGCCAAAGATATTTTGGACCAGAACTTCCGTGGCGAGATCTCAAGGCAGGACTTGAGAAATTTGGTTGGGCGGACCTCACCCATCGTCGGTACACAACCAGCATTAATGATGTTGAGGTTGAATTCCGTGGTGTTGATGATCCGCATCTGGGTCTCGACAACTACCCATCAGTGCAAGGTGATGTCACAGCTGGAGCGCTGGGTGTTGGTGTTACACATGCCCCATATTTGCGAGTCATCGATGCGATGGCCAATGATCGCAATCCATTAATCCTTGCGGGACACACACATGGTGGTCAGTTATGTCTGCCATTCCTCGGCGCATTAGTAACCAATTGCGATCTCGATACGAGTCGAGCAAAAGGATTGCATCGGCACTTTGATTCTTGGATGCATGTCTCGGCAGGGCTTGGAACAAATCCGTTTACACCAGTGCGCTTTGCATGCAGACCAGAAGCAACTCTGCTCACTCTGACTGCGCCCTAAGTATTAAGGCGAAGTTGTTGAACTTGGAGATGATGAATCCGAGGGACTGGCTTCTGGGGTGGGAGACTCGCAGATAGTGGGGGAAGCAGAACTAGATTCGGAGGGAGTCGCTGATTCGGTTGGGCACTCTGATGGAGTTTGAGAACCGCCAGTCACGGAACTTGGCAACATCAAATCGAAAACACTCTTCGACACATTCTTGAGGGCACCCAACATCGATTGCTTCCAGATAGGTCCAGGCAACAAGCTTCCAAAAACCTGACCGAAGTATTTTCCATTGATGGTGATGTTTTTCATTGGATACTTGTAACCACCACGAGGATCACCGACCCACACGGTCGCTGCTAAATCTGGAGTGAATCCACTAAACCACACGGCAGCAGAGTCATTAGTAGTTCCGGTTTTACCAGCCGCTGGTCGACCGAGATACATGCGACCACCAGTGCGACCAGGCAAAGAACCATCAATTACTTCGCGAAGCATTGACGTCACACCATCTGCAACCTGTCGATCAATCACTTGATTGCAGGTTGGCGCACCTATTGGAAGGGCTTGACCCCAGCGATCAACAACGGAAGTAATGACACGTGGTTGGCAGTGAAGTCCATGGGCGGCAAACGTTGCATAGGCATTGGCAACCGCGAGTGGTGTCACCTCGTTGGCACCGAGTACGAATGACGGAACGCGAGCAAGATCTCCGCCCCCACCGAGTCGCACACCCATAGCTTCGGCAATCTCCGCAGGACGACAAATACCAGTTCGCCGTTCAAGTTCTACGAAATATGTGTTGACGGAATACGCGGTTGCTTGGCGCATATTGAATTTGCCGGAGCCTGTTGAGTTGCGAGCTGTGTATTCAGGAAATGTGTCACCGTTTGTGCAATTTTGGAAACCGCTGAAAGTTCTTACAGATGGAGCGTTGATTACAAGGTTTGAAGAAATGCCTTGTTCGATCGCTGCTGCCAAAACAAAAACTTTAAATGTCGAACCAGCCTGCATTCCAATGGTGCCACCCATGGCACGTTCAACGTTGTAGTTGTAGGTCGTTTTTCCTTTTCCGGAAGTTCCCCACTCGCGGTTCTGCGCCATGGCGATTACATCACCAGTGCCAGGTCTCACCATGGAGATGGCTGCAGCCTTCGCGCTGGGATCCGTCGGAGGGATGTAAGAGTTCACAGCTTTTTGGGCGGCAGCTTGTGCATCAACATCGAGAGTCGTGGTGATGGTCAAACCACCTTGACGTAGAAGTGCATCGCGTTGGGCCAAGGTGTTGCCGAAGGCGGGACTACTGCGAATCACATTCATGACATAGTCGCAGTAGAAAGGTGCAATTGCCGAAGTGCAACCGTTTGCTTGTGATGAAGGGTGAAGAATTTTTGAGAGTGGTTGGCTGTCTACCTTGTTGGCTTGATCGAAGCTGATGTATCCAAGCTCAGCCATACGCCGCAACACCACAGATCGTCGACCCTTCGCATCAACAGGATTTCTTAGAGGGTCATAACCGTATGGCTGCTGCACCAAACCTGCGAGCAAAGATGCTTCTGCAAGATTGAGATTGGCGGCGGATTTAGAAAAGTATCTGCGCGATGCGGATTCGACTCCATAAGCACCAGCACCAAAGTACGCAATGTTGAGATAGCCGTTAAGAATTTCTTTCTTACTCATCACCTGTTCGATGGCTAACGAGTATCTCAGTTCTCGAAGTTTGCGCGCCGGTGTACGAGCTGTTGCGGCTGCAGCCTCGGAATCATTACGGGCAGATGCAATCAAGATGTTTTTTACATATTGCTGGGTGATGGTTGAGCCACCTTGAACTGCGCTACCCGATGCAGTACTGAGAAATGCTCGAACAGTTCCTTTGAGATCAAATCCCTTGTGCTGATAGAACCGTGAATCTTCAATGGCAACGATGGCATCTTGCATCACCGGTGAAATTTCTTCGATCGGAACTTCGATGCGATCTTGGAAGTAGAGGGTTGCCAATCGTGAACCATCCGCCGCTAACAGCACTGTCTGCTGCGGAAGTGGGGGCTGAGTCAATGAGGTTGGAATTGTTTGGAAACTGCTGAGGCCACCGTTAGTGGTAATTCCGACAAGTGCCAGAACTGGAAGTAGTGCACCCGCAACGAAGATCCCGGCGATCATGCTAAGCACAACCCCGAGTCCGATTATCTGCCGTTGGGCAGCGCGGTCCATCACGGTCACAGCCTAAAGCGGGGTTGAGACTTTGGGGAATGGTGAGATGACTTAGCCGTGGCGGGTTTCGTTCATAGCGTGACTGAGACGCGATAAACCTGAGAGATCGTTGATTGCGGCACCCATGTCACTCACTGTGATTCGCGGAATCTCAGAAATCGCTGAGTTTTGAGAAATCAATGAATCCTGAACGGCTCGAATCCGAGATTGTTTTTGGTAGGTGGCGAGAAGGTATTGCGAAGTCGAACTCAACTGACCCATCTCAACGCCGGAGATCTGATGATGAGCTGGTGCAACGCGATTGACGACAAGAGCTGCAAGTCGCATTCCATCTTTGCGCAGTCTCTCGATGAAATATGTCGCCTCAAGAATGGGTTGTGGTTCGGCAGTGGTGACGACGACGAATGCCGTAGTTGGTTGTGCCAACATTTCATAGGTTTCAGTTGTTCGTTGAGTGAATGAAGCAAGTATGGAATCAATCGCCGAAACAAAATCCCGAAGATCATCCAAAACAGTTGCACCAAGAATCTTGCCAATCACAGAAGTAAACGCACTCAGTCCTAGGTTCACAATCTTGGCTAATCCACCACCAGAGAATGTGAGGATCCGCAGTAGGCGACTGTTCATAAATCTTTCAAGTCGCGCAGGTGCATCGAGGAAGTCGAGTGCAGATCTACTTGGAGGTGTATCGACCACCATGAGATCCCAGCGACCTTCATTGTCTGCGAGCAGTTGGGTGAGTTTTTCCATCGCCATGTATTCCTGAGTACCGCTCAGTGAATCAGAAATATTGCGATAGAAGGAGTTGTTCAAAATGCGCGCTGCTGATTCCGGATTTGTTGTTCGAGTAACCAAGTCATCAAAAGTTGATTTGGCATCCAACATCATTGCGTCGAGTGTGCCGTTGCTAGAGATCCCTTCAACCACATGAGGTGTATTTGTAAGACCTTGAAGTCCCATTGCTTGACCGAGTCGAGCTGCTGGATCAATCGTGATGAGACATACTCTTTTGCCGAGCTCAGCGGCACGTACTGCGATGGCAGCACTTGTAGTTGTTTTGCCAACTCCACCAGTGCCGCAGCAAAGAATGACAGAAGTTGTTCCATCATTAAGAATGTCATCCACACGAATTGATGTCATGACCGCACCGACTCGAGTACTTGAGAAAGCGAGTTAGCTAGGTGATGTTCGACTCGGGCATCTAGTGTCGACTCAAACCCAGGCACATGCACTGTCGCATGACTTTTCTCCAGTTCGGCGACGAGCGCGATGCCAGCGCGATGTTTTTGAATTGTTTGTTGAGCGGTGCGGACAACTTCCGATGCAAGGGTGGAATCATGTAGCGCATCAGAGAGTTCAGTGAAGGAAGTTTCAAGATCAGCATCAGTAATTTCTTGAGGTGTCTCTGTTGGATAGTGATTAACAACAATCGGACCAACTGCTATGCCAGCGGCCGTGAGCGCATCTTTCGCAGTGATTGCTTCGGTGATCGAGAGTTCTTCTGGATTGACGATCACCATGACTTCGGTTGTAGCCGCAGTCATTTCACTTCGCACGAGTTGTGCCTGTTGATTGATGGGGCCAATAGGTGCCATCGAACTGATGGAGTCAGCGACAGTGAGAAACTTTTCGATACGACCAGTGGGTGGTGAGTCAACAATCACAAGGTCGTAGACAAACTCGTTATCCTTTTTTGAACGTGCGGCATCGCACGCAAAACCAACCAGCAAAATATCTTTCAAACCTGGCGCGATGTCTGTAGCGAAATCGACAGCTCCCATGGAGTTCAACAGTCCGCCAGCCATCCGCAACCCGTAGAACTTGTCGAGATAACTCAACAAGGATTCGGTGGGATCCAAAGCCAACACTTTCAACGATCCTTGATGAGTCAGAACCGAAGTAGGAGTTGATGGAATCGAGGTCAACCCAAAAGCTGGAGCAAAACTGTGCCTTTGCTCCACATCTATTAACAACACGCGAAGTCCAGCGTTGGCTGCTGCTAGACCCAGACCGGCGGCGATACTCGACTTTCCGGTACCACCTTTGCCAGTGATAAACAGAAGTCGCTTTGCAGTCACTCGAGCAGACTATCCCCATTCACTCGACCTCGCTCTAGTCTTACCTCCTCACAAAGGAGTCCCATGAGCAAAGTTGAATCACGTCTCGCCGAACTTGGCCACACCCTGCCAGAAGTTCCAGCCCCCATCGCCGCATACGTTCCTGCAGCTTTGTCGGGCAACTATGTGTTTACGTCTGGACAGCTTCCTACCGTTGATGGCGTATTGATGGCATCAGGACATGTGGGCTCCGGTGCCGATGATGTTGATGTCGATACTGCCAAGAAATGTGCTGAACGAAGTGGTTTGAATGCACTCGCAGCTGTCAAAAGCGTCATTGGTGACCTTGATCGTGTGATCAGAATCGTCAAGGTGACTGGTTTTATTGCCTCTCGGCCAGATTTCACTAACCACTCCGCTGTGGTCAATGGTGCGAGTGAACTGTTCGGCGCAGTGTTTGGTGATGCAGGACTTCATGCCCGTTCGTCTGTTGGTATGGCTTCACTACCTTTAGGCGCACCTGTTGAGATCGAGATTGTGGTCGAGGTTCGCCCCTAACGGGTGCGAATCTCCTAGGTGGGGGACAATAGGCACCTGACAAGGAGGTCATTTCCGTGGAAACCCCGATTAATCGCGCGCCATTGTTTGCTGCTTTGGATGTTGAAGCAGCAGCGGCACTACGAACTTCAATGATTGAGGTGCGTGCTCGTAAAGGCGAAGTGATTTTTGTCGAAGGTGAACCCGGCGATCGCCTTTACGTCATCAACGAAGGAAAAATCACACTAGGCCACAAAGCCGGTGATGGACGCGAAACTTTGCTCGCAGTCCTCGGACCTGGCGAAATGTTTGGTGAACTCAGTCTGTTCGATCCAGGTCAGCGCACCGCAACCGCAACCGCTCTCACCGATGCGACAGTTTTGGGTTTAAGCCGGGAAGCTTTCCGACCTTGGTTGATTGGTCGCCCAGAGGTTGCTGAGAAATTGTTGCAAGCATTGGCCCAACGTCTTCGTCGCACAGAAGATGCCATGGCAGACCTTGTCTTCTCCGATGTACCCGGCCGCGTTGCCAAAGCATTGCTCGAACTTGCAGACAAGTTTGGAGTTTTTCGAGACGGCGAAATGTATGTCGAACATGACATGACGCAAGAAGAATTGGCTCAACTTGTTGGTGCTTCACGTGAGACAGTCAACAAAGCACTCGCAGAGTTTGTGAACCGTGCATGGTTGCGTGTCGAACAACGTTCCGTAACCATTTTGGATGTTGAACGACTTCAACGTCGCGCCAAGTAATTCTGCAATTTAAGCGATGTCGAGATGGCAACTAAGAAAACTGCAATTGACACATCAAACGCTTCAGCAATTTTGCGAATACTAAAGAAGACATATCCAGATGCGCACTGTGAATTAGATTTCACCAATCCTTTAGAACTCATGGTCGCCACCATACTTTCGGCGCAATGCACGGATCGCCGCGTCAACAATGTGACCCCTGCACTTTTCAAGAAATATCCAACCGCTGCGGCTTACGCAGCAGCTGATCACACTGAACTTGAAAACATGATTGCGCCTACTGGGTTCTTTCGCAATAAAACTAAATCAATTATTGGTATGGCCCAAAAAGTGTGTGACGAGTTTGGTGGCGAACTTCCCGACAACTTAGACGATTTAGTAAAGCTTCCTGGAGTTGGGCGTAAGACGGCCAATGTGGTTTTGGGTAATGCGTTTGATGTTCCAGGGTTAACTGTTGACACTCACTTTGGTCGATTGGTTCGACGGTTTGGATGGACTGCAAATACTGATCCAGTCAAAGTGGAACATGATGTGATGGAAATCTTCAAACCAAAAGATTGGACGATGCTGTCCCATGTTTTGGTGTGGCACGGTCGCCGACGTTGTCACGCACGCAAACCCGCGTGCGGTGCGTGTCCCATCTCTACACTGTGTCCAGCGTTTGGAGAAGGCCCGACTGATCCAGAAATTGCAGCCGCATTAGTTACCACTCAGGGAAAACTATGAAAAAGTTTGTGACACTCATCGCGACATCACTCCTTGTGTTGTCAGCCTGCACAAGTGGCGGTTCAGCAGAGCCAACCGTATCTTCAACTGTTGAACGTACCGAGTGCGACAAACTTGCCTCCATCACTCGAGCGATGGAAATTTCCACTGAAACCAACGCACTTCCCAACATCTCGGTTGATTGCCTTGGAAGTAAAGAAAAAGTTGAGCTAGCCAAACTGCGTGGTCCTTTGTTGATTGCTGTCTGGGCTTCATGGTGTGTTCCTTGCTCAGAAGAAATGCCAATCATGGATGCGTTTCGTACCGAGCATGCCGACAAGGTTGATGTTCTTGGATATGCGTTAATGGATTCTGATCAAGCAGTGCAAGCTCTCGTGAATTGGGGAGTGGGCATGACGAGTGTGCAGGATCCGGATGGTGTGTATCGAGCAGATCTAGGAATCTCCTCACCACCAACAACATTGTTTGTCGATGAAAACGGTTCGATTGTGTACCGCCATTTCGGAGCACTCACTAGTGTCGAGCAAATTGAATCTCTAGTGACAAAGCATCTTCAGGTGACTTTGTGACAGCTGGATATTCAAGCTGGCTAACTCGCATTGCTTCAACAATATCCACTCTCACAGCAAGTGATATTTCTCGATTCGTACCGCCAGCAGATTTTGATGGACGTGAAGGTGCGGTACTCATTCTGTTTGGTGATACCCAGGGAATTCCAGACATAGTCGTGATCCAACGCGCTTCGGGAATGCGTCAACATCCAGGTCAAGCCGCGTTTCCTGGCGGTGGCGTAGATGGCGAAGAAAATTTTGTTGATGCGGCACTGCGTGAAGCACAAGAAGAGATCGGTCTCGATCCACAATCAGTTGAAATCATTGGGGAATTACCAAGATTGTGGGTTTCGGTTTCTGGCTATGCCGTAACTCCTGTAGTTGCTTATTGGCATTCGCCACACGAAATCTCACCGCAGGATTTCAATGAGGTTGCACGAGTCGAAAGAATTTCTCTTGCGGATTTAGTCAATCCCGACAACCGGGTTCGAGTGCGTCATCAGTCTGGATTCATTGGCCCAGCATTTTTGATTCGCGATCTCACCATTTGGGGATTCACAGGTGGGTTGCTTGATCGACTACTTGAAGTATTCGGCTTTGCTCAAGACTGGGACCAAAGCAACATTATTGATTTGGCAGATGAGGATTAACGTTCGTAACCAGGAACGGTTGCTAACCAATCAATCACTGATTTTGTAAACAGTTCTGGTGCTTCTTCATGAGGAAAGTGCCCAATACCTTCCATCAACTGCAAGTTATATGGACCACTCACATAGTCATGCGAATTTTCAGCACTTCGAGCTGTGATGCTTCGATCCTCAGCGCCATGAATCTGTAGCACTGGTGCATGAATGGTGTGTTTCATCAAATTTTGGAATCTGCGACCGTCAGTGCGAAGAACTGAACGCAGTGCCCATCGGTGATATTCGAGTGCACAGTGAGCGCTGGCATGTCCGAGCATGGCCGCGCGAAACACTGCCGCGGTTTCGGTGTCTGGCCAATCTGTTGCTGACCACTCGTGAAGTAACTCTTCAATTTTCGCCGCATCGTTTTTTGTGAGTTGATGTTCTGGCAGAAACGGAAGTTGAAAGCTGTAAATGTAGGACAAAGCTTTTCGCTGAACAGTATCGCGCAGGATTGCTCGACGCAGTCGACGTGGATGAGGGCTGGCGACAGGAACAATGCCGGCCACACTTTCAGGATGCATCGCGGCGGTAGCCCACGCGAGCAATCCACCCCAACCCTGTCCGACGATTACCGCTTGAGTTTCGCCAAGAGCCTTGATGACTCCAGACACATCCGCGGCAAGAGTCATTGGGTCATAACCGTGTGGAGTGTGATCACTTCCACCATAACCGCGTAGGTCCATTGCTACGACGCGATAGCCAGCATTTGCAATTGCGGGAATTTGTTTACGCCAGGTCCACCAAAAAGTTGGGAACCCATGTAACAAAATAACGAGTGGGCCAGAACCAGATTCAACTAAATGAAAGCGTGCAGTATTCGCGGCGATGTCACGGTGCTCCCATGGGCCAGTCGCGCGGATGACTGCATCGGTTGGTGGAACTCGCATCAGAAAGTTGAAGGGTCGAATTTCGTAATGCTTGAGGTAATGGAGTTGATGGAAGTCTCAGCGTTTTCCATCGCAAGTTTTGGACCTTTGACTTTGGTGGCATTCACCTTTGCCATGATCAATAGAACTGCTGCGATGAGAATGAAAATGCCAGCATCAATGACGAATGCCAACCAGGTTGGAACACCGAGGGCTACGAAACCGAATGCAAGTGCGATGATCAAAAGTAGAGCAGAGATTGTCAGAAACACCATTGCCATGATGACAAAAGCTGAGGACAACAACGCATGACGGGCAGACGATTTGAGTTCTGCAACCGTGAGTTCGATTTGTTGACGAATCAGAGCTTGAATATCTGCAACTGCTTCGGAGATGAGTTGACCGAGTTTCTTGGTGTTGGCTTCGGGTTGTTGTGACATTTCCCCTCCTTCTTCACGCTAAGGGTACTTCCATGAGCACCCTTAGCGTTAGTGCGAGGTCAGTCTTCGGCAGAAGATGAGGTCAGACCTTGGGAAATCATGTTCATCACGGATGGATCAGCCAAAGTGGTGGCATCACCCATGGAGCGGTTTTCGGCCACATCGCGCAGGAGTCGACGCATGATCTTGCCCGAACGAGTTTTAGGAAGTTCAGGCACAATCATGATCTGACGAGGTTTGGCGATTGGGCCAATCTCATGAGCCACATGGTCGCGAAGTGCCTTGACCAATCCTTCGCCATCCTCGTGGCCGGAGCGCAAAATCACGAAGGCCACAATTCCTTGACCAGTCGTTGCATCGGCTGCACCAACAACTGCTGCCTCGGCAACAGCTGGGTGGGATACCAAAGCGGATTCAACTTCGGTGGTGGAGATGCGGTGACCTGAAACGTTCATCACATCATCGACGCGACCGAGTAGCCAGATGGCTCCATCTTCATCCCACTTTGCACCATCGCCAGCGAAATAGATTCCCTTGAAACGAGACCAATAGGTTTCGACGTAGCGTTGGTTATCGCCCCAAATTCCGCGCAACATCGCAGGCCATGGTTCGGTCAACACGAGGTAACCACCCTGACCGTTGCCCATCACGCGAGCCTCGTCATCAACAATCTCGGCACCAATACCTGGGATTGGTCGCATCGCCGAACCTGGTTTGCAGTTGGTTACGGCAGGCAAAGGCGAAATCATGATTCCGCCAGTTTCGGTTTGCCACCACGTGTCAACGATTGGGCAGTTGTTGCCACCAATAACTTCGCGGTACCACATCCATGCTTCTGGGTTGATTGGTTCACCAACAGAACCCAAGACGCGCAATGAACTCAAGTCATGTGCCTGTGGGATTTCGGCTCCCCACTTCATGAACGTACGAATTGCAGTAGGTGCGGTGTAAAGAATGGTCACGCCGTATTTAGCAACGATTTCCCACCAGCGACCTTTGTGTGGAGTGTCTGGTGTTCCTTCATAAATAACTTGGGTTGCACCGTTTGCAAGTGGTCCGTACACAATGTATGAGTGGCCAGTCACCCAACCAATGTCTGCTGTACACCAGTACACGTCGGTCTCTGGTTTGAGATCAAAAACGTTGTAGTGGGTGTACGAAGCTTGAGTTAAGTAACCACCGCTTGTGTGCAAAATACCTTTTGGTTTTCCTGTAGTACCTGATGTGTACAAGATGAATAGTGGTTGTTCGGCATCGAATGCCTGAGGTGTGTGATCGGTTGATTGCGCATCAACCAAGTCATGCCACCAAATGTCGCGATCTGCATTCCACTCAACATCGCCACCAGTTCGTTTGACGACCAAAACTTTCTCGACAGTTGGAGTTGAAGCGACAGCTTCATCAACTGCTGGCTTCAAAGGTGAAGCAGCTCCACGGCGGTTCTGTCCATCACTAGTGATGACGAGTTTTGCAGAGGCATCTTCGATGCGGGAGCGAAGAGCTTCGGCAGAGAAACCACCGAAGACAACAGAGTGAATTGCACCAACTCGTGCACAAGCCAACATCGCAACGATGGCTTCAGGAATCATTGGCATGTAGATCGCAACACGATCATCTTTGCCGACTCCGAGAGCGCCTAAAGCATTGGCCGCTTGTGAAACTTTGTCTTTGAGCTGAGCGTAAGTAATAGTTTGGGTGTCGCCAGCTTCACCTTCGAAATGAATCGCGACTCGCTCACCAATTCCAGCTTCGACATGGCGATCCACACAGTTATATGCAACGTTGAGAGATCCACCAACGAACCACTTGGCAAACGGTGCGTCACTCCAGTCAAGAGTCTGGGTCCAAGGGGTTTCCCAATCCAGGCGAGCGGCTTGCTTGTCCCAGAATGCCAAACGGTCGGCAGCTGCCTCTTCGTACATTTCAGCGGTGGCATTGGGATTTTTTAAGATCGCTGCAGGTGGTGCGAAGGTGCGGTCTTCGTAACTGAGATTGGACAGCGTTTGATCGCTCATGTGACTTCCTGTCGGACTGTGAGGAGCACAGACTAGAACTCCGCGAGGCGGATTCCTAGAGCAAACGCATTTTTACCTCTCGTGCACAGCGGCGGGCCACGGGGATTATCTGCCCCGAAATGGTGACCACGGTTTGGCCGCAATCTGTCTGAATTGACTCAATATGGTGGGAGGAGACCAACCAGCTGCGATGAACTCGAATGAAGCCGGCATCTGCGAGTTGATCTGCAAGTGAGCCCAAACTTTGGCGACTGAGGTAATTGCCTCGGACAGTCTTGATCGCCGTGTAATCGCCACGAGCCTCGATGAAGAGAACATCTGTTGAATCGAGGAAATGTTGAATTCCTTCGATGTCGATGGCAATCCGACTCTGTGGTCTTGTGGTTATCGATGTTTTTCGGGACTTACTTTCAATTGCTCGCGCCAAGGCTCGGTCAATTGACGTCGAAGTAATTGGTTTGAGTATGTAATCAAGCGCACCAAATTCGAAGGCATCGACTGCGGAATCTGTGGTTCGTGCCAGTGCGACAAAATCTGGTCGGACTGATTGCTGCGCTAAGACATTGCTGATTTCGAAGGGCGGATGGTGAACTAGGCAAACAAACACAACATCGATTTGGTGTGTCTCGACCAACTGGCTCGCCTCATCAATATTCATCGCAGGAGCCACCTGTGCTACTCGCGAATCTGCAGATAAAACGTACGTAAGTTCAGCTAAAGCTGGTGCATCCGCATCAAGTGCCACACAACGAAGAGTCGACACGGCTAGATGCTGCGATTCTTTTTGGAGCGACGGTTGAGATACCACGCAGCAAAAACAGCAATAGTTCCGACGGTTATGACAGCTTTTCGTCGCTGCTCTGGATCATCAATAATGGGTCTGCGCAGTGCCGCTGGTTTTTCAAAAGTTAGAACTGGCCAACCGCGTTCGAATGCAATTTCACGCAATCCAGAATCTGGATTAACCACATGTGGCATGCCGACAACTTCAAGCATTGGCAGATCGGTTAAAGAATCTGAATAAGCATAGGAATGAGCAAGGTCATACCCCTCGCGTTTAGCTAATTCATTAATCGCAATGGCTTTGTTTTCACCGTACGCGTAAAAGGTGATTCCGCCTGTGTACTTGCCGTTGAAGATTTCGAGCTCAGTACTGATTGCAAGATCGGCTCCCAACATCTGAGCAATCGGATTGACAATCTCACTGCCGGAAGCAGAAATGATGATGATGTCTCGGCCGGCGGCCTTGTGTTGGGCGATGAGATCTAAGGCTTCTGCATGAACGGTCGGAGTGATCCGGTCATCGAGTGAGTCTTGAATGATGGCTTGAAGTTGGGAGACATCCCAGCCTGTAACAAGCGCAGATAGATATTCCCGCATGCGTTCGGTCTGTTGATGATCAGCGTCAGCGACGGTAAAAACGAATTGCCGATATGCACTACGAACCACGTCAGCTCGTTTGATAAGGCCCTGGTCGTACAGAGGTTTGGTGAAGACAAGTGACGAAGTCGTACCAAGGATCGTCTTATCGAGATCGAAAAAGGCTGCTGACTTCACGTTCCAAGCGTAGGCGTTGTTTTCATAAGTCGCCTGTTAATTTCGCAGTCGTCCACATAAGTTGCACTACTTGTGGGTTTTCCACAAATCACTTTTGTTGTTTTTTGATTGGCAATTTTGATTCCACGATGTGCGCATGGCAGTTGTACATATTCGTGCGTTAAGCGGTGGAATCGGAACTTCGACTTTTGCGTGGTGTCTAGCCCGCGAGCTAGGAGCTCTCCTGATTGACCAGTCTGTGCATAGTGATGGAGTGCTGTGGGCTGCCGGAGTTTCGGGAGTCTGGCCCAAAATTATGGGCACAGGAGATTTGTCGGCAGATGATTTCGACACATTCGAAGAAGGTTTGACTCATGTGGCTGGAGTGCGCGTGTGCGCGGGAGGTCCGCCATTACCGTCGCCGGTTATCCGCCAACTTGTGCGAAGTGCTCCACCTGAACGTGACGTCGTAATCGATGGCAATGGCACCGATGCCATGGACTCAAGTTGGACCACGATTGTGGTGGTCGCCAATTCCATTCCACACATGCGGGAGTTGGAATCACTGTCAGCAGATTTTGTTGTGTGTTCCATGCAAAGTTCGGCTTTGCCGGCAGCCATCGTTACTCATTTATATCCCGAGGCGTTACTTTTCAAAAAGCAGCGAAGGGTTGAACGCGGGATGCAGAATGGATTCGGTGTTGATGAACTTTCGGACATTGCTCGGTGTGCAGCGAGCTTAAAGAGCAAGCTTTTGATCGGCGCCACTTTGTGAATCAACCTTTTGCAGACTCTGATGTGGCAACTAACGTTGTTTCGAAATTAATTGCAGACGCACTAGCTCCAGAGGAGCGAAATGTGAAAGCTGCACTTCGTCACATTGGCATTGTGGTCCGAGCAGACGATTTCGATTCGATCCTTCAACAGGTGCGTCAACAGCTCGATGGTTACGGTCCACTTGAGCAGTTCTTTCGTAGCGATGTAACCGATGTACTCGTAATGCCTGATCAATCAGTGTGGATTGATGATGCAACCGGTCTTCATCAAACTGATGTGTGGTTGCAATCTGATCATCACACTCGCCAGATTGCTGTTCGCCTGGCACACCTCGCGCATCGCAGGCTCGATGATGCACATCCTTGGGTTGATGCTCAACTGCCTGATGGCAAACGTCTTCATGCAATTCTTGCGCCGACTTCAACCGGCGGTGCGGCACTATCTCTTCGCATCCCCTTGGCTTCACCTCGGCCGCTGGCGGAACTTCTGCAAGGTTCACATAACTCGGTTCTGATAACGCGTCGAGTTCATGAAATTGTTGAAACCAATCAATCATTTGTTGTGAGTGGGGCTACTGGTTCTGGAAAAACCACTTTGTTGCGATCCATGTTGATGCACGCATCTGCAACTCAACGGATCATCACGATTGAAGATATTGCCGAACTCAATCTCAATCGCCCAAACATCATCTCGCTGCAAGGACGTATCGCAAATGCTGAAGGTGCAGGTCACATTTCTTTGCAAGATCTCGTTCGGCAATCTTTACGAATGCGACCGGACCGCATTGTTGTCGGTGAATTACGTGGGACCGAAGCGCTCGACTGGCTGCTCGCGGTCTCGAGTGGTCATCAAGGATGTGCAACAACAGTGCACGCACATTCGGCATCTGATGTGGTGGGAAGACTCGAACTTCTGTGTGGATTGAGTGGTATCGATCTCGGAGTCGCACGACACATCATCGCCAACTCCATCGATGTACTGATTCATTGTCAGCGAGTAAACGGTCAACGTGTCATTTCAGAAATTCAAGAGAGACGTGACATTCATCGCCTACTGAAAATCGCATAATGAATTTATTGGTTGGATTACTTCTCGCACTTGCTGTTCTGCTGCTCTGGTGGCCAATCTCCACAGATCGGATTCGACTCAGGCACGTAAGTTCTATTAATTACCATCACATTCTTATTGCTCTAGTTTCGGAAATCGAAACCGCATCTAACTTTGATCATGCATTTGAGTCTGTCGCGGGAATCAAATTCGAACAGTGGGAACTAGCAAATCCAGTGATGTCGATACCTTTGAGACACATTCAAAAACTCGCACACGCTAGTGGAATACCTTCGAAACTATTGATTGCATTTCAACTGGATCAGCTCAACAATTCGAGAAAATCCGCCGATACCTGGCGAGAGAAATCGGCAACGGCCCGTACTGCATCAGTGATGTTGTTGGTGTTACCGGTTGGACTGTGGTTGATGGCGAGTGCGATGGGAGTGGATGCACAAGGTTGGTTGTTTGGCACTGAGTGGGGGAGAGTTTTTCTCATACTTGGTGTGTTTCTGAATGTTGTTTCTACACTTTTGCTACGCAAGCTCAATCAAAAATTCACACATGCACGTGTGCACGAGCCGTCCAAAGTTTCACACACAAAAATCCCTCAGGTAGATGCAACTGTTGTTGCCATCTTTGTTTGTAGTGCAATCGTTTCTTGGTTCCCCTCGATAGTTGGTTTGATTGTGGCAAGTCTTGGCTACATCGCCACTCGAGAAATCTGGCCAAAACTTCTTTCTAGCCGACACCATGCTTCGCATAAAAACATGCTGCAACAACGGCCTTGGGTTGCGATGGTGATTGCTGCGAGTTTGCATAGTGGTGCAAGCTGGTTAGATGGAGTTCAGAGTGCGGTCGCATCATGTGATGCATTCATGCATACAGAATTGGAGCAGGTTGCTCAGCGATTGCGTTGGGGAGTTGAGCCGGCTGTTGCATTTGAAACTGCACATGAATTACTTCGACCTATCAGTGAAACTATTCAGAGAAGTGCACAAACGGGCGCTCCTGTACACGACACGTTACTGCGGCAAGCAAAAATGTGGCAGGACGAATTTCAATCACAGTCGATCCAAAAAACGGTAGCAGCAGCTGAGCGACTCATAGTGCCGGTGACATTGTTACAACTTCCGGCTTTCTTTTTACTTGGAGTTGTTCCCATGGTGGTTGCTGAGATTGCACCCATGCTTGAGACATTTTCATCCACAGCAACTCATCTCAGTTAGTTATACACAACACCAGAAACTTTTTGGAGCGCATCGTGGATGTGTTGTTTGCTTTGACAACTCACACATCAACCGAAAGGAAAGTTATGAAATTCATTTCACTTCGTCAGCTTCGCTCGCAAACTGGAGCAGTATCTGCGGAATACGCGACGGTCGCGATTGCCGCCTGTGGTGCAGGTGGCATTCTTTACAAGATCCTTACCAGTGGCGCTTTTGCTGGATTAGTAACCAGCATTATCGAAAAAGCGTTTTCGTGGATCTTTAATCTTGGTTAGTCAGCGAAGGCTGTCGAGAAAGTTGCGTTCTCAACGGGGGAGCGTGACTATCGAGGCAGCTTTAGGAGTTGCGCTGCTTTCGATGACTTTGCTGATGTGCATGCAATTTTTGTTGATTGGAGTTCAGCAGGTTCGATTGGCAACGACGACTGGCGAGGCCGCTCGCATTGCAGCGGCAAGCGGTGATCTCACCACCCGACTTTCTCAAGCGAAAGACTTCATCTCGCGGGAATGTGCGGGGAGTCGATCACAGATTACTTCCGATGGGAGTCAGATCACTGTTGTTGTAACACTTGAAACCCGAGTGTTCTTCCTCCCCTTTGCTCCCGTTCTCACGGCTCAGAGTCAATCGCCGCTCGTGGATTCTTTGGCGGTGATGTGAAGTGAT
>JBEBBR010000188.1:0-5577 GCA_041158285.1 Actinomycetota bacterium | reverse complement strand
TGATGTCTTTTGCGAAAGTTTTACTTGCTTCGATCATTGCTGCACTGCGCAGTGGACCAAAGCATGCGATGCCAGCAGCGGTCACTGCATCCGCAGCACCATGTGCCAAAGGAATTTCGGGGCCAATCACAACTAGATCAGCATTTAGCTTTTGTGAAAGCGTGGTGATGGCGCCCGAGTTTTTAACATCGAGATCAAAAACTTCGACATCTTGTGCAATGCCAGCATTCCCCGGTGCTGCCCACACTGCTTCCACATCTGGGTCACGCAGCAGTGCGCGCACGATTGCGTGCTCGCGAGCACCAGAGCCGATCACCAAGATTTTCACTAGGAAAATCTACCGCAGTATTGAGTCAGTGAAATAGGAAATTTAGCCAAATCGACCTGCGATGTAGTCCTCGGTTCGCTTATTCGAAGGATTATTGAACATCTTGTCAGTTTTATCGATTTCAATGAGGGAGCCAAATCTTGCTCCCGTACTGTCGATCTCAGCTGTGAAAAAAGCTGTGCGATCAGAGACACGGGCAGCCTGTTGCATATTGTGAGTGACGATCACAACTGTGTAATCCTTGACGAGATCCAACATTAGGTTCTCGATAAGTGAAGTGGCGATTGGGTCAAGAGACGCACAAGGTTCATCCATCAAAAGCACATCTGGATTTGTGGCAATTGCACGTGCAATGCAAAGACGTTGTTGCTGACCACCTGACAATGCCATGCCGTTTTGATCAAGTTTGTCTTTCACTTCGTTCCAAAGACCGGCACGAGTCAATGATTGCTCGACGATTTCATTCAGATCAGATTTTGATACGCGGCCATGCGTTACGCGTGGACCATACGCAACGTTTTCAAAAATAGATTTTGGGAAAGGATTCGGCTTCTGAAACACCATACCAATACGTCGACGAACTTCGATCGGATCAACATCTGGCGCATAAAGATCGTGTCCGCGGTAATTAACCCTGCCCGCTACTCGTGCAGTTGGAACCAAATCATTTGTACGATTGAGTGATCTAAGAACGGTCGACTTTCCACAACCTGATGGACCGATGAATGCCGTTATCTCGTTGGCGAAGATATTGAGCGAAACATCACGCACCGCGTGGTTGTCAGCGTAATGAACATCAAGTCGATCAATTTCAAGGATGGTTGTTTCTGAGTACGCGAATGACGAATGATCTCGGACCTCTAGTTCCATGTTATTGACCTTCTGTGTTTTTGAGTTGCGGCTCTTGATTTCCATTGTCATCCCTACCATTGCTTTGCGAATCGGTTGCGGATAAATATTGCTAGACCATTCATTGAAACGAGAATTACTAGGAGCAAAACACTTGCAGCGGCTGCGAGCGCCTTGAACTCATCTTGGGCAGCACTAGACCAGCCAAAGATTTGAATCGGCATTGTTGTGAAGCCAGCCGTCAATCCATTTGGATCGTAGGTAATGAACACGAGTGCTCCCAACAGAAGTAAGGGAGCTGCTTCACCAATAGCGCGAGATATTGCCAAGATAGTGCCTGTTGCGATACCAGGAACTGCAGCTGGCAATGTCTGACGAGCAACAGTCTGGATATCGGTGGCACCGAGAGCTAGAGAACCTGCTCTAATTTCTTGTGGCACTGCTCGCAATGCTTCACGTGTGGTCAAAATGATCACGGGAAGAATCAGCAGTGAAAGGGCGAGAGCCCCTCCAAACACAATATTCTTATTGAGAAAACCCATTAGATCTAAAAGTCCGAGAGTCAACATACCGAACAAAATTGCTGGTACTGCTGAAAGATTTTGAATATTAAGTTCAATCATTCTGTTGAACCACCGATTCTTGTCCGCAAACTCTTCAAGATAAATCGCGGCCATGATGCCAACGGGAATAGTCATCACCGCTGTGAGTCCGACAACAAAAAGTGTGCCCAAAATCGCTGCACGAGCACCGGCATCTTCTGGGGTTGTGTTGTTGTAATTTCCAAACAGGCTTAGATCAAACCTTCCCATCCCCTTAAGGATGAGTGAAGCAAACAGCGTGAGTAGGAAAAGTGATGCGATCAGAAGGCACAACCACAGAATTCCAAGGAAAATTACTGAACCAAAAGTTTTTTCATGGCTCTTGCCAATGATTGAGGACTTCTCAAGTTGTTTTTTCATCAGTATGCCTTCCGATATTTGCGAACGAGTCGGATACTGAAAAAGTTAATTATTAGTGTTCCGATGAACAATATGAGGCCAACTGCAAACAGAGTGTTGTACTCAAGGGAACCGACTCGAGAGTCACCTAGTGCAGCGTTAGCGATAAAGCCCGTCATTGTTTGAGCACCTTCAAGAGGGTTCAATGAGATGTTTGGCCTATTGCCTGCTGCAAGAGACACGATCATCGTTTCACCGACGGCTCGACTGATTCCGAGAACTACCGCAGCAGCTATGCCAGAGATTGCGGCAGGCATAACTACTCGCAAAGTTGTTTGCATTTTATTTGCACCCAGTGCAAAAGAACCTTGACGCAATGCAAGAGGAACTGACGACAACGCGTCTTCTGAAAGGGAAGCGATTGTTGGAACAATCATGATTCCCATAACAACACCTGCGGATAAAACGCTAAAGGCACCAATTTCCAAGTTCATCCACTCTTTGAGAAACACACGAGTAAAGATCTCAATAGCGAAGAATCCGTAAACAACCGTTGGAATACCGGCGAGAAGTTCAAGAACTGGTTTTGCAATCTTTCGCATTTTCTTGCTTGCGTATTCTGCGAGAAATATCGCAACACCAAGACCTACAGGAACGGCGACTGAAAGTGCGATGAACGTCGTCCAAGCAGTACCTGCAATGAGCGGTAAAACCCCAAAGGACGCAGGTTCAAAACGTGGCGCCCAGCGAGTTCCGGTGAGGAAGTCTGCAATCGAGACTTCACTGAAGAATGAGATAGCCGGAGCAATGAGTGACCAGAGAATTCCCACTGTGATCACCACAGAGAATCCTGCTGAGGCGAAGAGAACGCCTTTCACGATTTTTTCACCATTTCGAGGAGATGATGAAGTTAATGAGAAGTCACTCATTGCTGGCCTACTAACTTCTAGAGCGTTGCAGCGGCGGCAGCAGCTGCAGACTTCTGTTCAGTACTCAGAGGAACAAACAGTGCTTTCGCAGTAATTGCATCATCGTTGGTTACATAGAAATCGATAAATGCTTTTACTTCTGAGCGTGCGGCAGCAGTCTTTGAGACATAAATAAACAGTGGACGCGAAAGTGGTGCATAAGCCCCGCTTTGGGCGCTCTCGGAAGATGGCGCTACACAACCTGCCCCACCATCGATCTGCACTGCATTGAGTACGTCCATATTTTCTTCATAGTAAGAGAATCCGAAGTATCCAAGCCCACCTTTTGAACCGGTAACGCCCTGAACAGTTACATTGTCATCTTCAGTGGGGTTGTAGTCGGTGCGGGAAGCACCTTCTTCACCATTGATTTCTTTTGTGAAGTAGTCAAAAGTTCCTGAGTCGGTTCCTGCACCGTAAAGATCAAGAGCGACATCAGGGAAAGATGAGCGAACTTGATTCCAATTGGTTACAGATCCTTCAGATGCTGGGGACCAGATCTTGCTGAGTTCCGCCACAGTCAAGCATGTAGCCCAGGTGTTTTCTTTGTTCACTACTACTGTTAATGCATCATTCGCCACCGCGATTTCAACATACTCAATACCAGCATCTGCACAGATTGCTGCTTCTTCTTCTTTGATCTGACGGGAAGCATTTGAAATGTCGGTTTCTCCGGCACAGAATTTTTCAAAACCGCCACCGGTTCCAGAAGTTCCGACGGAAACATTTACGTTGGGATTGTCAACACGGAAGAGTTCACCAGCTGCAGCGGAAAGCGGCGCAACGGTTGATGATCCATCAATTCGAATTTCAGTTGTTGCAGCTGAATCGCTTGGACCCGCTTCGTTTGTGCCACCGCAGGCGGTGACGATTAGAGTGAGTGGGAGAACTAGCAGAGAAGTCTTCCAAGAGCTTTTCATGCGCTCTATTTACCTTTCGGTTTGCGGATGTTGCTTGCAAACAGAAAGTTAGAGAATCAACCCCACAAAATTCACACATCTGAATGAACAGAAGGTGAACTGCAACGGAAGTCTTAGTTCTTCGTCTTTCGAACGATTTTAGCCTTCGTAGTGCTTATCGAGAATAGTGAAGACCTTCTCAAGGATTTCCAAACCTTCAGCGACTTCAGCATCTGACACATTGCATGGTGGCACAACATGGAGGCGGTTTGCGGCCGTGAATGGAAGGTATCCGTGCTTCTTCAATTCACCGATCATTTCAGCCATCACTGGTGATGGTCCAACTGGCGGAGCAACTGGACGCTTGGTGGCACGGTCATGCACGAGATCAAGAGCCCAGAAAACACCAGCGCCTCGAACATCACCAATAATTGGATGACGTTCAGCCAGTGCGCGAAGGCCAGGTCCAAGCAGATCGCGACCCACGCGCTCAGCGTTTTCGACCATCTTCTCATCATGCATTGCATCGATGGTTGCAACCGCTGCCGCACATGCGACTGGGTGACCTGAATAAGTGAGACCACCAGGGAAAACACGAGTGTCAAAAGTTTCGGCAATCTTGTCACTAACAATCACACCACCAAGTGGGATGTAACCGGAGTTCACACCTTTAGCAAAAACGATCAGATCAGGAACAACATTTGCATGCTCGAATGCAAACCACTTGCCAGTGCGACCGAAGCCAGCCATAACCTCATCAGCGATGTAAACAATTCCGTATTTATCGCACAGTGCGCGAACACCTTCGAGATAACCAGGAGGTGGAATCAAAACGCCACCGGTTCCAACAACTGATTCAATCAAGATACATGCGATGGATTGTGGACCTTCGTAGTTAATTACTTCTTCGAGGTGTTGAAGTGCTCGTTGAGATTCTTGCTCCTGTGATTCAGACCAAAAACTTGAACGGTATGCAAATGGTCCAAAGAAGTGAACGTGGCCCATCGAATATTCGTTGGGAATACGACGCCAGTCACCAGTTGCAGCAATCGCTGCACCGGTGTTGCCGTGATACGAACGGTAGAACGACATGACCTTGGTTTTACCAGTGTGTAAGCGAGCCATGCGAACTGCGTTTTCAATTCCGTCAGCTCCACCATTGGTGAAGAAGACTTTGTTGAAACCATCAGGGGCAACAGAGGTGATGCGTTGTGCAGCCTCACCTCGAATATCAATGGCATGCTGTGGAGCGATGGTTGCGATTTTGCCAGCCTGCTCCTGAATAGCGGCCACAACTTTTGGATGTTGGTGGCCGATGTTGGTGTTGACCAACTGGCACGAGAAGTCGAGAAGTTTGTTGCCGTTGTAGTCCCAGACATAGGAACCTTCAGTCTTGGCAACAGTAAATGGCGCTAATGCGCCTTGGGCTGACCAAGAGTGGAAAACGTGGGCGCGATCTAGATCGTAGACGCGCTGACCTTCGGCTGGGTTAGGCAATTCGATGCTCATGTGCGGGAGAGTAACGGGAAACCTAAGCCCTGTTAAGGGTGGTGGGGTTGATTTCAGATGAGGTGTTACTCACCTGAAATTTA
>JBEBBR010000187.1:0-8268 GCA_041158285.1 Actinomycetota bacterium | reverse complement strand
ACAAACGCCAATCCAAAACCCTCAATCCCAGCTCGTTTTGATGGATTGTTAGTGATCAGTCGCATTGTTTTGATACCGAGGTCAACCAAGATCTGCGCACCAGTGCCGTAGTCCCGACTGTCTGCCGGCATACCAAGTTTGAGGTTGGCATCAACTGTGTCAAAGCCCTGCTCTTGAAGTTCGTATGCGCGTAATTTTGCAAGAAGTCCGATGCCTCTGCCTTCATGTCCGCGCATGTACAGCAGAACACCGCGACCTTCTTGAGCAATCTGACGCATTGCGGCATGAAGCTGTGGGCCACAATCGCAGCGACGTGATCCGAACACATCACCGGTCAGACATTCAGAGTGAACTCGAACTAAAACCTGTTCCCCATCAGCAATGTCACCCATCACCAGAGCAACATGTTCGATGCCATCGATCTTGCTGCGATAACCATGAGCAACAAACTCACCGAACTCAGTAGGCATTTTTGAAACCGCTACTGGTTCAACCTGACTTTCCGTGTGACGCACATGTGCAATCAGATCTGCAATGGAAATCATCACCAGACCATGTTCGTCAGCGAAATCACGGCATGCAGGTGCACGCATCATCGATCCATCGTCATGAACTAACTCAGCAATCACTCCGACTGGAGGTAAACCTGCAAGACGCGCTAAATCAACTGCCGCTTCGGTGTGGCCAGCTCGACGAAGAACACCGCCAGGTACAGAGCGCAAAGGAAATGTATGACCAGGGCGTGTGAGATCGTGTGGTGTTGAGTTTCGATCAGCAAGCACCATGACAGTGTGAGCACGATCGGCCGCTGAAATACCAGTACTAACGCCGGTACGTGCATCGACAGAAACTGTGTATGCAGTCCCTTTACTGTCTTCGTTAACTGCGGTCATAGGGGGAATGTTGAGACGGTCTAACCATTCACCTGGCATAGGCACACACACAACACCACTGGTGTGACGAATCATGAATGCCATATTCTCTTGGTTCGCAAGGCTTCCTGCGAAAATCAAGTCGCCTTCGTTTTCACGATCTTCATCATCAACAACGACAACAGATTCACCGCGAGCAATGGCAGCGATCGCCATTTCGACAGAATCTAGTTTGATGGGGTTAGTCATTTTTCACCTGCAATAGTCGTTCGATGTGTCGAGCAAGAATGTCGCTTTCAAGATTGACCTTGTCACCAATCTTTTTAGTGCCCATGGTGGTGTGCTCTAACGTGGTTGGAATGAGTGACACTTCAAACCACTCACCAGCTGCATCGACATTGGAAACAGTTAGTGAAATGCCGTCGACTGTGATTGACCCACGTGCTGCGACATAACGCGCGATTGAACTTGGTAATTGAATGCGAACTACATCCCAGAACTCTGAATGAACTCGAGAAATAATCGTTCCAACTGCATCGACGTGACCTTGCACAATGTGGCCACCAAGTCGAGCTCCCGCAGAAAGTGCGCGCTCCAAATTAACCTGAGTACCTACAACAAAATCACCGAGTGCTGACATGGTGAGAGTTTGAGCCATGACATCGGCACTAAAACAGTCATTATCCAGATGTGTGACAGTGAGGCACACACCACTGACGCAGATGGAATCACCGAGACCGGCATCAGATGTAACAAGCGGACCGTGAATGGTCAGGCGCACAGCCTCATGCAACTTGTCTATCGACTTAACAGTGCCGAGTTCTTCGACAATTCCAGTGAACACGTCAAAATCTTCCTAGTGGACTGCCCTAAGGCTAACCGTTCAAACGCCGAGGCTTCAGTTCAGTAATCAAATCTGCCCCATACTTGGCTGAATTTTGGATATCCCATCGAACAGCCTGGTCAATTGTGGATATTCCCAGGTCTCCCATGGCTGAGGTGCCAGAGCCGAGGAGTGCCGGTGCTGTGCACCAAAACATTTGGTCTACCAGATCGACCTTGATGAAAGCGGCCGCGAGTGTGGCGCCCCCTTCGATCATTACGTGACGAACACCTTGCTCAAACATCATTGATAACACGGTTGCAGGTTCATGCTCTTTGATTTGAATGTAGCGACCATCAAGTCGCAGAGTGTTCGGGAGAGTTCGCTTTCCGAGAATGTATGCCTGCGGTGAAGTCCACTCCCCTTCAAGTCTGACATCAAGTGATGGGTCGTCAACCAAAGCGGTATTTGTACCGACTGCAATGGCATCAACCTGCGAGCGCAGTCGATGAACAAACTCGCGAGCCTCAGGGCCTGTGATCCATCGACTTGTGCCATCTGCTGCCGCAACATAACCATCAAGTGTGGATGCAATTTTTAAAGTTACAAAAGGCCGCTGAGCGTCAGTTGCAAACTTCCAAATTTCGATGATTTTGTCAGTAGCTTCAACTTCGACGCCACTAAGTACGTGGATACCTGCGGCTTCTAAAACCTGTTGACCACCTGCAGCAATTGATGAGTCTGAGCTTCCATAAATAACTCTCGAAACTCCTGCATCGATTAGCGCTTCGGCGCATGGTCCGGTTTTACCGGTATGCGCACACGGTTCGAGTGTGACAATTGCGGTAGCACCGCGCGCTCGATCACCAGCACGTTGTAATGCAATTACTTCAGCATGATGAATGCCATCTTCACCATGAATACCTTGAGAGATTACAACGCCATCGCTTGTGATGATTCGACATCCAACTCGCGGGTTTGGTGCTGTGCGAACGCGCGCAGCCACGACATCGCTAACCAACGCTTTCATATTTTCTATTTCTGATTGCGTTGGACTGAGCATCATGAGCAAGTCCACCACGAAGAAGCTTTGGCTGTTTCTGCTTGTAGTCGCAATTTCTCAACAGCTGCTGCTGGGTCATCAGTTTTGTACACAGCATTACCTGCAACAAAAACATCTGCACCCGCTTCGGCACATGCTTCGATAGTGGACGCAGCTACTCCCCCATCAACCTGAATACGAAGTTCTAAATCATCGCGCCTAATAATCTTTCGAGCCGCTCTGACTTTGGACAACATGTCAGACATAAATGCTTGTCCGCCAAAACCTGGTTCCACTGTCATGATCAACAGCATGTCCAATTCTGGTAAAAGTTCTTCGTAGTCTTCAAGTTTGGTGTTGGGTTTGATACCCATGCCAGCAAGTGCACCGGCTGCTTTGATCCCACGAATAGCTTCGCGTGGATCTTTCGCTGCCTCCACATGGAAGGTCACACTCTTGGCACCAACTTCTGCATAACCAGGAGCCCATTTTTCGGGGTTATTGATCATGAGGTGGCAATCGACAGGTGTGCGTACCGCTTTAATCAAACTTTCAACAACTGGCTGACCGATCGTGAGGTTAGGAACAAAATGATTGTCCATCACATCGACATGTAACCAATCGGCTGCACCCGCGACTCGTTCACACTCGGCAGCAAGTTGGGAAAAGTCTGCCGACAGAATTGAAGGTGAAATCCAGATACCCATAGGTCAGAGATTAGTCGCGAGTCAGGATGGCAAGGAACATGCCATCGGTGGAGTGAATATGAGGCCACAAACGCATGAATGGCCCCTCACCAAGGGATTCGGCGAACTCTGCTTGATGGTGAAGACCCGGAATTGTGGCCGCGATTTCCGCTGCATTCAAGAGTCGAGCCTCTGGGTTTGCCGCAAGTACATCCTCAACAATGAATTCAGTTTCGGCAAGGTGCGGTGAACATGTGGCGTACCCGACGATGCCGCCTGGGCGCACCGCTTTGAGGGCATTGGTGAGCAGTTCGCGTTGGAGTTTGGTCAAAGTGCCAACGTCAGCTGGAGTGCGACGCCAACGACTTTCTGCACGGCGACGAATCACACCAAGGCCAGTACATGGAGCATCAACGATGACTCGATCAAATTTCCCTGTAGCAAACTGCTCGTCACAACCATCTGCAACTACCGTGTCATGTTTTCCCTCAACACCTGTAAGGGCCTGATGTACCAACTCGGCTCGATGAGGTTGAAGTTCGACGGCGGTGAGATGTCCATTGTGTTCGGCAACTAAGGATTTGAGTAGAGCCGCCTTGCCTCCTGGGCCGGCACATAAATCCAACCAGTTCACATCCGAACCTTGTAGTGGCGCGTTAGCGAATGCCAAGGCCACTAGTTGAGAGCCTTCATCTTGAACTCCTACACGCCCACGACGTACGGCGGCAATAGAGCGAGGTTCAACAACAATCGATACTGCGGTTGGAGCCCAACGACCTTCAACGCCACCAGCTGCAAACAACTCATCGAGACCTGCTTGGCCACTTCGAGTAACACCTGTGACTGCAGGAGCCAAGTTGTCGACTTCTAGTAGTTTTTCGATGTCGTTTTTGTTCTTGGCCAATGCATCGCGAAGAGCAGAAACAATCCAACGAGGATGAGACCAACGACGAGCAAGACGTTCGAGTGGATCTTCAACCCCTTCGACGATCTCCTCCCGCCAATATTCAAGTGGCTGGGCACACACTTTTCGAAGAACAGCGTTGACTAATCCACTTGCACTCTTGTAGCCAATCGCAGAGCAGAGATCAACGGAATTATTAACTGCCGCATGATCAGGTACACGCATAAACAAAACTTGATAAATTCCTAGACGCAATGCATCACGCACAGGTGGATCGATGCGATCAATGTCACGCCCACTCGTCACAGTGATAATTTCGTCGATTAGCCCGACCCAACGAAGAGTGCCAAGTGCAAGCTCGGTTGCAAATCCGGCATCGCGGGAATCCAAATTGAAATCATCGATGACCTTAGGCAAAATCAAATTTGAATAGGCATCTTGTTCGGCGACTAAACGAATAACTTCGTATGCCGCTTGTCGAGACGGACTAACCCGCGACATAGGAGAACACGCTCGATTCATCTCGAAGACCGCGCGCCCAATCGGCCGCATTCATCCACGATTTACCAGCTGGCTTCACTCGTCCGAGTAAAACTGCGGCGGATCCTGTTCCGACAAAGACTTCATTCTTCGTGATGTGCAATTGCCCTGGCGTTAACGAATCTGGAACTACATCGCGCAGAGTCACAGACTCAATACCAATGCGTGAACCATGAAATGTGGTCCACGCACCTGGTTCTGGAGTGCAACCACGAATCCAGCGCTGAATACCTAATGCAGGGTGATGCCATTTGATGTTGGTTTCAGCGACTGTGATTTTTGGTGCATAACTCACGTCGCAAGTTGCTTGTTCGACAGCAGACAACTGACCCTGTGCCAACGCATCAAATGTTGAAACCAATAGTTCAGCGCCATCAACTGCCATTCGCTGAAGAAGCTCCCCCGCGTTTTCGTCAGGCCCAATCTCTGTAGTGAGTTGCCCACAAATGGGGCCAGTATCCATACCTTCAGTGAGTAAGAATGTAGTTGCACCGGTCACTTGATCGCCAGACATGATTGCCCGTTGCACTGGTGCGGCTCCGCGCCAAGCTGGAAGTAACGAAAAATGAAGATTGATCCACCCCATTGGAATGAGATCGAGAGTGCGTCGCTTTAACAATTGCCCATAGGCAACAACTGCCGCAACATCCGCATTCACATCACTTATGACCGAGACAAACTCATCGTCATTGATTGACTCTGGAGTGAAAACCTGAATACCGTGTGCTTCAGCACATAGCTGAACAGGTGAAGGTGTGAGTTTGCGACCACGACCTGAAGCAGCGGGTGGTTGAGTGATCACACCAACAACTTCATGGTGGCTTGCGATGAGCGCTTCAAGGCTCACCACTGCAACCTCAGGAGTTCCTGCAAAGAGAATGCGCACTAGCCCAAACCTGGAGTGATGCTGTGAGGGCTGAGTTTTACCTGCGGTGCTGGTGCGCCAAACCATTCGGTTTCGCGAATCGCTTTCATCGCAATCTTTCGGCCTTCAACATCAAGGCGGTCGATGAAGATGATTCCATCTAGGTGATCTGTTTCATGCTGGATCGCTCGAGCCAGAAGTTGGGTTCCTTCGATGATGACCGGCTCCCCGTACATGTTCATTCCTTTTGCCACCACTCGCATAGACCGAGGAGTATCGAAAGTCATGTCAGGCAAGGAAAGGCAACCTTCTGGGCCTTCTTGTATTTCGTCATCTAAGTCAAGGACTGGATTAATCAGGTGACCAACAACATCATCAACCCAGTATGTGAAAACACGTAGGCTCACACCGATCTGAGGTGCTGCAAGACCTGCGCCGGGAGCGTCGAGCATGGTTTCGGTGAGATCTGCGACCAACTGCCGAAGTTCCTTGTCGAAATCAACAACCGCGAGTGCGGGTGTGGTTAGGACAGGGTCACCAAAAAGTCGAATGGGTTGAATGCTCACGTGCTCATTCTAGACAACCTCAAGCGGCCATCAGGCGTGATTGGGTAAGACTTAGCGCAGATGGACTGGATCAACCCTGACACTGAAGGTTCCAGGCAATTTCTTGCTCGATCGCAATCCCACAATGGCTCTCAGCTCTCGCGCGGTGTGAGAAGCGAGACCTCGTGGGCTGCACACAAGAACGCGCTCAAGGAGTTCTCCTGGCTGGACTGGGACGATAGGCACTGGTCCCAGTACCAAAACTTCAGACTCAAAGTGTGCAGTGGATTTTTGTTTGAGCCACTCCCCTTGCACACAGATAATTTCAGTGACCGACCAAGCAGGGAGCATGCGCGCAGCAGTGCGTTGACTCAATTCGTGATGCGCAAAACCCACAGGGTCATGGCGAATCAACGCCTGAATCGTGGGGTCGGAATCCATACCAACCACGGCAACCCGACCATCCACAGGTTTGACGAGGGACACCACATGCTGCCATCGACGCAATGATTCTTCTTCTGTACGAAGATCCACTCGATGCAAACTCAACTCTGCATCCAAGATTGCAGCTGCTGCATAAAAACCCGACTTCACTCGCGGTTCAGCACCGGGAGTGGATATAACCAGAGACGGAACATCGTCGACGACATCAAGAATGTTGTCTTTACCGGATGTGCGAATTGGGATATCTGGGAATGCGCGGCCGATTTCTTCTGCTGTGCGAGCTGCACCAATCACTGCAGAGCGAATGGATGTTCCCTGACACCATGGACAACTGAAGGCGCCAGCTGAGGCACCACACCACATGCAATACGGGATTCCATCTTTCTTTGGCAACGCCAAAGGCCCTTGGCATTCTGCACAATGAACAGCATGTCGACACCGCGCACATGCCAGATTCAATTGATATCCGCGGCGAGGAACCTGTAAGAGAACCGGGCCGGTTTTGAGTCCTTCACGAATTGTCGCGAAGACCATGTGTGGCAATCTCGCTGCTCGAGCCACTGGATCTTGGGCAAGTTCTGAATCAGATGTTGCTCGCACTGTTGGTGCGGTGGAGCGCACTAACGCTCTGTCAGTCTCTAGATCAATGGCCCAACCTGACTCAATCCACGATTGAGTTTCTACAGAACGTGAACTTGAGAGTGCGAGCAAAGAACAGTTTTCGGAAAGTGAACGAAGAGCTAGAACTTCACGCGCATGCCATGAAGGTGAGTGTTGCTCGGCTAATGAATCATCACCATCATCAACAAGAATTACTAAACCCAAATCAGCCATTGGTGCTAATGCCGCTGAACGAGTTCCGATCACAATTCTGGTTTCGCCGCGAAGCGCTTGGAGAAATGCTCGATAACGTGGAGCTGGTCCAACATCGGAAGTTAAAACGACGAAGGCTTCTTTGGATATTCGTTGTGTGAGCAATTGAGTCAGTCGAGTGAGATCACGTCGATCAGGAACAATGGCAATCACACCTTTGCGGTGTGCAGCTGCAATCTGAATTGCATCGGCAGCTAAGTGAATGCTGTCGTGACCAGGTGCGGTTGTGATAACAGCGCGAGCTGGTGTCGCATTCGGGTTTCTCAAATGTTCAAGGAAAGTAAAGCCGGCACGGTAATGCAGCCACTGTGAAACTTCGGACTCATGAACATCAGAAATTGCGACGGGCGCTTGAGCAATTGCTTCTAGTACCTGGGCTTCAGTTTTGGCGTGTCGTGGCACGATGGCTGAACGCAAAATATCGACAAGTGATCCAACCCATCGGTCAGCAACAACCCGTGCAAGCGCGAAGATTTCTGGCGTTACCACTGCAACATCACCGACCACGTCAATGAGCGGAGCAATCTTTTCGGGACGTTCGGTCGTGTCAGTAATGGAGAACACATACCCGTTGAGCTTTCGCCCAGCAAATTTCACTTTGACACGTGAACCGACTTGAACCCGATGGTGAAACTCAGGTGGAATCAGGTAATCAAATGGGCGATCCAAATGTA
>JBEBBR010000186.1:0-3928 GCA_041158285.1 Actinomycetota bacterium | reverse complement strand
ACTGCATCAGTTGCCGCGTGGCCTGTTAGCCAGTTCTGTGCAATACCGATTCGCATAGGACGAACAATGGATTCGTATTCCGAAGCGACTGTTGCGATGCCAGATCGACCTGAAAGGATTTCGAAAGTCTGCGCGGCATACGTCACAGAAATCGCAATAGGGCCAGGTGTGTCCTGACTACTACTAATCGGAACGATGCCATGAGTTGAAACTGATCCAACAGTTGGTTTGAGACCCACTACTCCATTGAGTGAAGCTGGACAGACAATCGAACCGTCAGTCTCAGTTCCGATCGCAATCGAAACCAAACCTGCAGCCACGGCCGCGCCAGAACCAGAGGATGAACCGCCCGCACTTCGATCGAGTGCCCACGGATTCGCAGTGAGTCCACCGACTGCAGACCACCCGCTCGTTGAATGATCCGACCGGAGGTTGGCCCATTCGCTGAGATTGGTCGCAGCCACAATGTCAGCACCTGCAGCTTTGAGGAGCGTTACTAATCGAGCATCTCGAGTGGCGGGGGAGTCAATGAGTGCCAATGAGCCAGCACTTCCTGGCAAGCCCGCACATTCAATATTGTCTTTGATGGCGATGGCTGCTCCGGCGAGTGGACCATCTGCGATTGCATGGGGCTCATTAATTGCAATCACACTTTGAACTCGGGGAGTTGAATCCACTGAATCAATCAGTGCATATCGTTCGAGAAACTCAGGACGTTTAATAACCGCACTCATGCATATAGCCTGCCACGAAACCGACCATCGGTGCCTCTAGATTGGCCTCGTGAAAGGAAGGTGTGCTGATGTTTGAAATATTCACGTACCTCAAGCATGTAATCCGCCTTCCTTTAGAGCGACTATATGAACGTCGTCTTGCCCGAAACGTTCGCAGACTTCCTGGACCTCGCCATGTGGGGGTCATTCTTGATGGCAATCGTCGATGGGCTGCTAACCAAGGTGGACCAGCTTCACGTGGACATCGCGTGGGAGCCAGTCGAATCGCACAGGTTTTGGATTGGTGCGAGGAGCAAGGCGTTGAGGTTGTCACACTCTGGCTGCTCTCAACCGACAATCTTGATCGCGCGGATTCGGAATTGATTCCGTTGCTGGGCATCATCGAACAAACTGCCGAAGATCTCGCTGCAACTCGTCGTTGGAAGATCCGTCCAGTGGGTGCGCTCGCAGCCTTACCGACGTCAACTCAAGATGCTTTGAACTCAGCGGCACTAAATACGGCAAACGTTTCTGGAATGTCTGTAAATATGGCAGTCGGCTACGGCGGCCGCCGCGAAGTGGTCGATGCAGTCAGCGCTTACATCCATGAACAAGCAGATGCGGGCCGTAATGCTCACGAGATCGCACAAAGTATTGATGCCGCAGCAATTGAATCGCACCTCTATACAAAGGGTCAGCCAGATCCAGACCTCGTGATCCGTACATCCGGTGAGCAAAGACTCTCGGGTTTTCTATTGTGGCAGTCAGCGCACTCGGAATATTGGTTCTGCGATGCATACTGGCCAGACTTTCGAAGGATTGACTTCCTGCGAGCGATCCGAGATTTTGGACAAAGACAACGCCGGTTAGGGAAGTAGACACGGCCTGAATCGCCATTTTGCTGTGAACAGAGTCACTCTAAATTGCCCGAAATGTCCGAAAACTTGCCCTAAACTCGTCCAAATCTGGGGATAACTCACCGTCTCTAAAGTTGCAGTCCACAGCAAATGCAGGGCACGGTAACCCCATGAAATCAACCAAGCAGGTCCTCACCGGACTCATCGCAGCAGCGATGGCGAGCGCTTTGATGGTTACCACCATCTCAGGTGCTGCACTTGCAACCGACGAGGTTGTCGTTGATCCAACTCCTACTGCAACCGCGGGCACTGTCGAAGACACAACAGTTACTGCCCCAACTCGCGGTGACAGCATTAACTTCTCAAAAGCGTTTACTTCACGATCGAGTTCATCAGTTGCCGCAGCTCGCGCATTGGCTGCGGATGCATTCCCGGCCAAGAAGTTCCCGCGCTTTTTCAAGACAAAGACGTACGCAACCTGGTACGCAGCTCGTCACATCCAAGCAAAGTACGGCTGGGGTAAAGCACAGATGAAGTGCCTGACCAAGTTATGGCAGCGCGAATCTTCCTGGCGAATCGTCGCCAAGGGATCTGGCGGAAAATACTTGGGTATTCCTCAGCTCTCACGCTCGGCAGTTGTCGCAGCCAATATTCCTGTGGCATTGTTCCGTTCCTCACCTGAGATTCAGATCCACTTAGGTGCCAAATACATCAAACTTCGTAAGGGCTATGGCAGTCCTTGCGCCGCTCTCAAGCACTCCTTGAGGAAGGGCTGGTACTAATGCGACGCTCGACCCGCAACTTTGCGTGTGTCGTTGCCGTACTAGTTCTAGCGTTCCCGACTGCTGGCGCTGGCGCCACCGACGCGACAAACTCTCCGGAATTCCCAGCTGTCCCTGGCGGACTTGAATCCACAACTCCTGTTACTGCAGTGGTGACGAACTCTGAAGTCACCACCCCAGCACCTGCTGTTGTTAAAAAGAAGAAAAAGAAAACTTCTCGTGCTGCTCGCGGATTCAAATACGTACGTGCGACGAGTGGTTCGGTTTCAGCAAGTTTTGGTGAACGCAGTCGTTACTGGAGTGTTCGTCACACCGGAGTCGACTACGACGCTTCCTATGGCGCTCGAGTCAAGGCCGTACTGGCAGGCAAAGTTGTCTTTGCTGGTCGTGCAGGCGCCTACGGCAACTTGATTGTCATCAAGGCTAAAGGCGGTGCTGCAGTTTGGTACGCACACCTTTCTTCGATCAATGTTAAAAAAGGCAAAAAGGTAAAGCGCAGCCAATTCATTGGTCGCGTAGGTAGCACCGGTAACTCGACCGGCTCGCATCTTCACCTCGAAATTCGCCGAAACGATTACCCCATTGATCCAGCTAAGTTCTTACTTGGCAAATACCGCGGCAAGATCAACAAGATGAAAATTCCGTCGTGGGCATATGGCAGCGGAATCCAACATTTCAGCGGCCTCTAAAACCTCGTAAACGAAAAAGGCGTTGAACCCTCATTGAGGATTCAACGCCTTTTTATGTACCTAATTCTTTGAACTCGCCGCTGCTACAGCATGTGCAACTTTGGTGCCGAGGTCTGGATAGAAAACGCTCGGCACGATGTACACCTCTGACAGAGCGTCATCATCAACGCACGATGCGATCGCTTCTGAGGCAGCCAACAAAACTTTGTCGGTGATCTTGTGTGCACCTGAATCGAGTAACCCGCGGAAAACTCCAGGGAATGCCAAGACGTTATTGATCTGATTTGGGAAGTCGCTTCGACCTGTTGCCACAACGCGTGCATGTTTGGCAGCCGCAATCGGATCAACTTCTGGATCTGGATTGGCCATCGCAAAAACAATCGCGTCGGATGCCATCTTTGCAATGTCATCACCAGTCAAAAGGTTGGGGGCACTCAATCCAATGAATACGTCTGCGCCAACAAGCCCTTCTTGCAAAGTGCACGTAAGTCCACGTGGATTGGTCCGAGTCACAAGATCGCGACGGAATTCATCGAGATCGGTGCGACCGTTATGAAGTGGTCCGAGATGATCAAACATCGTGATGTCTTCAACGCCAGCCAACATCAATAGTCGAGCTACTGCACTGCCAGCAGCGCCGGCGCCCACCATGATGACTTTGAGAGATCCGATCGATTTGTTGACGAGACGAACTGCGTTACGTAATGCAGCAACGACCACGATCGCGGTGCCATGTTGATCATCATGGAAAACGGGAATGTTGAGTCGTTCGCGCAGTTTTGCTTCGACTTCAAAGCAACGAGGTGCACCAATGTCTTCGAGATTGATGCCGCCAAAACCAGGTGCGATTAATTCAACAGTGCGCACAATTTCATCGACATCTTTTG
>JBEBBR010000185.1:0-3330 GCA_041158285.1 Actinomycetota bacterium | reverse complement strand
TCTTGCACCACACAGGGCAGGAATAGGCATGGCTGTACTAGAGCCAAGGCGCGAGTGTAGGGGTCAGGGCGTGTTCCGCCCAAATCCGGGGTTTGGGGCGACACGTGTGGTAGGTGGGATTGGGGGCTAATAGGAGCATTTACGCTCTCCCAATGCAAACGCGCTACCAACGAGCAACGATGCTAGGGGCAACTCTCACGCTCATTTTGGCAACCATCTCCCCTGCTTTGGCAGTCAATGCGGTCACGCTCACTGGCCCGGTAGGTCTCCAAGGTCTCTTCCTTGTGGATCAGACAGTCAAGATTGTGGCTCCTGCCGATTCAGGGGTTAGTTACACATATAAATGGTTTGCAGACGGCACGCTTATCAATGGTGAATCGAATTCAACTTTGGTCCTGACTCCGAGCCACTCTGGCAAAACGATTTCGGCTTCTGTGGTTGCCGCTAAATCAGGTTTTGCTGATGCCACCATTGAGGCCGTCGCGAGTGCCACTGTTATTACGTCAGCTTTCACATCAAACAGTTCGACCATTATCGATGGTGTACGAACGTACGAGCCGTATTGCACTGCGCCCGGTCCACAAGGGACCGCAACTCCCATCATCGGGTGGAACATGCGCCTAAGTTGCCAATCTCTCAACACTTCACTCGGCCAACCAACCGAGCACGTGTATCAGTGGTATCGCGGATCAAGCGCGATTAACGGCGCAAACCAAAACACCTACAACCTGCGTAATGATGATGCAGGTCAAATTCTGTCTGCATCATATAAAGCTGTATTTAGTAACGGCGCACAGTTTTTATCTTTGCTCACAAGTACTTCTACTATCGAAAGTGAAGTCACTGCCGCAAAACCAGTAATTACTGGCACTATCAGCCATGGCTCGACATTGACGGCAACGACTGTCGGCTTTGATGGAGCCGCAACTCTGAGTTACCAGTGGTTTCGAGATTTTCTTCCGATTTCAGGTGCAACAAGTCGCACATACACAGTGACGAGTTCAGACCTCGACGAAAGAATTCAAGTTCTCGTGACTGGCACTCGGGTTGGATATACAACTTCTTCAGCAATTAGTGATCCGGTTAGTTCTGGTTCCATAACCAATCCCTCAGTTGCAATTTATGAATCTGTCATTGATGGATACACGCCAAGCAATTTTGTTCCAGATGTCACATTCGTTGCGTCTGACAATGTCAATGTGGATTTACTGAATATGCGCAAGGCTGAACTGCTGAAGGCCGCTGATTTTTGGCGAAACGATTATGTGCCGGTTGGCAATGTTGCCATGTATTTGACGAATCAAGATGCAACCTGGGCTGATAGTTGGCTAGCAACTAATCATCCAACTTGGTCCTCAAATACAAGTTGGTGGATCAATAACTACGATTGTGGATACGCATTCGCTGTGAGGTTCCAGGCTGATTATTTCTTCGAGCAATGTTTGAGAAGCTCAGACATAAATTCGCTTGATTACAAGCAGATCACTCCACATGAGTACACACACTGGGTCCAATATTCAAAAAGCAGCAACCTCAACACCCCGGCCACACCTTGGCTCATTGAAGGTCAAGCAAACTTTTATGGACTTGCTCTGGGAGTTGCACCTGAAGATCCTGAACTCGCTGTTTTGAATCTTGCACTTGCACGTCATGCTGAAACATTCGATAGCTACTTCCATCAGCCCTGGGGCACGCAGGAAGTATTGCAAAAACTAAAAGCAGGTAATGTCACAGACATCAAAGAACTTCTAACCCGTTCTGGCTCTGCCAATCACTCATACATGCTTGGCACTTTGATGTCAGAGTGGTTGGTGTATGAGTTTGGGCATGAAACTTATTGGAATTGGGTGAGTGGGATCCTGACTGGCAAAGCTGCCACAGGTGACAATGGGGTTGCTCTGACAGCAACATTGACTCAAAGTTACTTCGGGATGTCATTCGACAATCTTGCACGAAATGCAATTCCGTACTTTGCAATGCGTGCAGCAGATCTTGAAGCAAGTTGGATTGAAGAAATCACACCGGACTTTCCACCAGATGCACCGACAATAGATTCTTTGACACCTGGTGACGGTGAAGTAACTGTGAGTTGGACACCTGGTGCAGAACATGGAGCCGCAACTCTTCGTTATCGAGTCGATTGGAATGGCGGCTCAAAAGACTGTGACAACTCACCTTGCACAATTACGGGACTGGAAAATGGATCTGCATATCAATTCAGAGTAATTGCAATTTCAACACTTGGTGATTCAAATATCAATCCGTTTTCTGAATTTGTAACACCGCGGACTGTTCCAACATCTCCAACTTCGGTTCAGGCAATTGGTGGCAATGCGCAAGCAATTGTGAGCTGGTCGAATAGTGCTGCGCGAGGAAGTTCAATAACTGGGTATGAAGTGAAATGGGATGGTGGATCTCAATCCTGCGCCTCTTCTCCATGCACAATCACCGACCTCACGAACGGAAATACATATTCATTTACGGTATTGGCGATATCTGCGGTAGGAAACTCTGAGGAAAGTTCCGCGTCGAATTCTGTAACGCCTACCGCACCTGTGATTGTGGTTAAGAAACCAACTGCACCGACAACTTTGAAAGTTGTTGCAGTGAAAGTTGGCGCCAGCACATTGAAGTGGTCAGGTGCACTGGCGAATGGTGCAGCGATTTCTAAATATGAATTGTCTTGGAAACTTTCTACTTCGAAAACTTTTGGAGCCTGGTCTTCGAAGGGAACTAAAACTTCTGCGACTATTTCTGGTTGGAAAAAGAACAAGATTTACGATGTTCGTATTCGTGTGACTAATAGTGCTGGTCAGACCATCTCTAAAGTGTTTAAAATCAAGCAGTCGAAATAATCTCAAATCAGAGATTCAGTGTGCGCAGCCAGTTTCGAACTGACATGGTTGCGCGCACATCATCTTTGTTGTGCAAGTGTGTCCGGCGAACTTAGGCGGTGAGCGCGGTCAAAACTGCCTTAAGTGTGGCGTTGTCGCTTGGAACTTCGATCTCACCCGTGGCGACTTTGCCCACCCAAGACATGACCGCCGGGCCGTAAACCTCGTTCAGCTTCTGCTTCTCAGAAGAGCCATTGTGAAAATTGAACAGCACGAGGCGATTGTGACCACCAAGGTTCTCAATGAAAATGTCTCGCTTTGCACGTTGCTTGGCTGACATCAACGAGTAACCCTTTGATGAGCCAAAGCTGCGAGGGACGTTGATCAAAGTTGATGCGAAATCATCACGAACATGCTTACCTAATAAAACGACAACTTTTGCAGGACTGGCTTCGAAAATCTGATTCATCCACTTGTCAGCACAGAGCTTGGATGC
>JBEBBR010000184.1:0-8014 GCA_041158285.1 Actinomycetota bacterium | reverse complement strand
CAAAACTCGCGCAGGGGAAATCTCTTTTTCAAATTCCGCATTGATCGCGAGTGAATGTCCTGAGAAGACTGGAACGCGAACACATGTTCCCGAAACCGCAAGATTCGGAATGCTCAGAATTTTGCGTGACTCGTTACGAAGTTTTTGTTCTTCGTCAGTCTCGAGTGAACCGTCATCAACGATCGATCCTGCGAGTGGCACAACGTTGAATGCGATAGGCGCAACGTATTTTGTAGGTGCAGGCAAAGTGACTGCAGAACCATCGAGTGCAAGAGCGGCGATGTCTTGGGAGACAGCCGCGCGAACTTGGCCTTCTAGTTCCTGCACACCAGCAAGTCCTGAACCAGACACTGCTTGGTAGGAGGTAACGACCATGCGCTTGAGTCCAGCTTCAGCGTGAAGTGGTTGAAGGACTGGCATTGCTGCCATTGTGGTGCAGTTTGGATTGGCGATAATTCCTTTAGAAGCTTGATGAATAGCTTCTGGATTTACTTCAGAAACAATGAGTGGAACTTCTGGATCCATACGCCAAGCAGAAGAGTTATCAATAACGATTGCACCAGCTGCTGCAAACTTTGGAGCTAATGCTTTCGACGTTGCGCCACCAGCAGAAAAGATTGCGATATCAATTCCAGCGAGGTCAGCAGTCTCTGCATCTTCGACAACAATCTGCTGGCCATTCCATTCAATGACCGAACCAGCAGAACGAGCTGATGCCAAGAAACGCAATTTTGCTAGAGGGAAGTTGCGTTGTGCGAGAAGTTCTCGAACAACTGCTCCAACCTGACCGGTTGCACCGACAACTGCAAGTGTGATGTTTGAACTCATTACTAAATCCTTATCGTCCGGTGCCGCCGTAAACGACGGCCTCGCTGTCATCATCAAGGCCGAATGCGGTGTGAATTGCGCGAACTGCGTTGTCCAAATCTTTGTCACGAACCACAACACTGATGCGAATCTCAGAGGTGGTGATCATTTCGATGTTGACGTTTGCTTCGGCAAGTGCTGCAAACAAGGTTGCACTCACACCTGGGTGAGAGCGCATACCTGCACCAACGAGTGACAACTTACCGATGGTGTCATCGAACAAAATGTTCTGGAAACCAATTTCTTTTTGCACGCGTTGCAATGCACCAGTAGCGGTGGCACCCTCGTTCTTTGGCAGAGTGAAGGAGATGTCAGTGAGACCAGTGGCTGCTGCAGAAACGTTCTGAACAATCATGTCGATGTTGATATGTGCATCAGCAATAGTTTGGAAGATTGCTGCGGCCACACCCGGACGGTCTGGAACTCCAACAACAGTGATTTTGGCTTCGCTGCGATCGTGTGCAACACCAGCGATGATTGGTTGTTCCATGTCGTCTCCTACTGGACGGTCTTTGATGACCCAGGTTCCTGTTTTGTTTGAAAAAGATGAGCGAACGTGAATTGGTAATCCTGATCGACGTGCGTATTCCACACAGCGAAGATGTAAAACTTTGGCGCCGCTTGCAGCCATCTCCAACATTTCTTCATAGGTGATGCTGGTGAGTTGGCGAGCGTTTGGCACGATGCGAGGGTCTGCAGAGAAGACGCCATCAACATCTGTATAGATTTCACAAACATCTGCATCAAGGGCTGCGGCTAATGCAACTGCAGTTGTGTCAGAACCACCGCGGCCGAGTGTGGTGATGTCTTTTGAATCTTGGCTAACACCTTGGAAGCCAGCAACAATTGCGATGGCACCAGATTCGATTGCAGTTTTGATGCGACCTGGAGTCACGTCAATGATGCGAGCGCGACCATGTGCAGAGTCAGTAATCACACCAGCTTGTGAACCGGTGAATGACTGCGCTTCGTGTCCGAGCTGGCCAACCGCCATTGCGACAAGAGCCATCGAAATGCGTTCACCAGCGGTGAGCAACATGTCGAGTTCGCGTGGGGCTGGAACTGGTGTGACTTGATTGGCCAAATCAATAAGTTCGTCGGTGGTGTCCCCCATTGCAGAAACCACGACGACTACTTGATTGCCAGCCCGCTTGGTCTCGACGATTCGCTGAGCAACACGTTTGATCGATTCGGCGTCGGCTACAGATGAGCCGCCGTACTTTTGGACTACCAAACCCATGGTGAGCCTTTCTCAACAAGATGGGCTCATTTTTGTCGGCTTTTTAAGCCTCTTGCTGAGAAGTCCGTAATGTGAGACGCTCAAAAATCTCAGATATTGAGAATTACCCCTCGTTGAGCTTCCGTCGACCAGAAAATGCCCGGCCAATGGTCACTTCATCGGCATATTCCAAGTCGCCACCCATTTGTAAGCCTGTGGCAATTCGACTGACGGTAAGACCTAGTACTGCCAGCTGCCGAGCAAGGTAGGTGGCGGTGGCTTCACCCTCGAGGTTGGGATCAGTTGCAATGATGATTTCGGTGATTGTGGCGTCTTGCAGGCGAGCCATCAGTTCGCGGATTCGTAGATTGTCCGGTCCAACATTGTCGATCGGACTAATTGCGCCACCGAGTACGTGATAGCGGCCGCGGAACTCTCGACTGCGTTCAATCGCAACGACATCTTTTGGTTCTTCAACAACACACAGCACTGTCTCATCACGGCGAGGGTCGCGACAGATTCGACAACGATCCTCTTCAGAAACATTGCCACACAGATCGCAGAATTTCACTCGAGCTTTTACTTCTTCCAGCAAAGTTGAAAGTCGGCGAATATCAACCGGATCCGCCTGCAAAATGTGAAATGCCAAACGTTGTGCAGATTTAGGTCCGATACCAGGCAAACGACCAAGTTCATCGATGAGGTCTTGAACTACACCTTCGTACATTCACACACCTCATTCACACGATTCAAAGTTGGACTTACAAAAGAATTAATTACTTGCGGGACTTTTCGTCATATTCGTCAATGATGACTCCACCAAGTAAATCAGCCACTAATTCCACACCAGATGCAGAAGTCGTAACAGGATCATCATCGGCTGGAATGTCGTCAGCTGCATCAACCTGTGGTGGTGGAACTTCACGTGGTTGTTCGACAACTGTCTGTGGTTCGGCAGGTGCTGGCGCACTGGCTGCTGCTACTGGTCGCGGTGACATATCTGCTGGTTTGAGGTCAGCGGTTGATGGCAAAACAACTGCAGGATCGTGAACCATTTCGATCTGGAAATTGCGACCGAGAACTGATGCGGCAGCAGCGGCAAACACTGCGTCGAAGTTACGTGACTTCGCCATATTCATTGGGCCAAGGTTGTTAAACGACAATGTCAATGTGCTGGCTGTGGCTGAAGTCGGAATCGCACCGGAAGCAGACACCCATGCGATGCGACCACCTTGTGGCAGGGTGCGAACCGCTTCGACAACAGCTGGCCACAGCGACACGATGGCCGCGAGATCGACCTGATCAGACGGGTTGGTCGCGGCAGGTGCTGGGGCTGCTGGGGTTGTTGGAGTTTCGGGAACTGCAGGTGCAGCGGGCTCAACTGGAGCTGCTACTTCTGCGGCTGGCTCAATGACTGAGGCGGGTTCCTGAGGCTCAACCTCAACGGCCGCTTCGACAGGAGTCACTACCGCCGCCACCGGAGTAGCAGGTGCTGCAGGAGCAGTCGATGGAGCCACCTCAGAAAGGGCAGGTGGTGGCGTAGCGCGCTTTGGTGCTGCTGGGGTATCAACAGTCGGGGCAGCACTTGAAACAGGCACACCGTTAGCGAGGGTGCGTTCAATGGCATCTAGACGGGTGAGCATCGAAGTGGTGTCTGCATCGGATGCGGTTACGAGAAGTCGAGCGGCAAGAAGTTCGAGATGTAGTCGGGGCGCAGTCGCTCCGCGGAGTGCGGTGAGACCATCGCTGACCAGATCGGCCGCACGACTGAGGGCCGCAATTCCAAGACTTTGGGCTTGGGCGCGAAGTACTTCTAACCGATCCGCTGGTTGCGCTATGAGACCGTGTTCGGCGGCGTCAGGAGCCGCTGTGAGAACAATGAGATCGCGCAATCTCTCCAACAAATCTGTTGCGAAACGACGAGGGTCATGTCCACTTGTCACTACCTGATCGAGCACTTTGAAAACTGCTGAACCATCACTTGCTGCAAGTGCACCGAGCATGGTGTCGAGCATCGTGTCCGCAGTGAAACCTAATTGGGTTACGGCATCGTCGTAGGTAATGCCAGCATCACCTGCACCACCAACAAGCTGTCCAAGAACACTCAGTGCATCGCGCACTGAACCAGCGCCTGCTTTGGCCGCAAGTGCCAACGCAGCTGGATCTGCTGGCACAGATTCGGCTGCACACACTTTGACCAAATGTTCTTGTAAAACATTGGTCGGAACCAATCGGAATGGATAGTGATGGGTGCGGGAACGAATTGTTCCAAGAAGTTTTTCGGGTTCTGTTGTTGCAAAAACAAAACGCAAATGCTCAGGTGGTTCTTCAACTAATTTGAGAAGTGCGTTGGCAGCTTCGGTGGTGAGCTGATGAGCCTCGTCGATGATGTAAATGCGAAATCGAGATGAAGCTGGCGCATACATCGCACGGTCACGAAGTTCGCGAGCTTGATCAATACCGCGGTTGGATGCAGCATCGAGTTCGACAACATCAAGGGAACCCGGACCATTAGGTGCAAGTTCGACACAGGACTGACACACACCACATGGAATGGCGGTCGGACCCTGCGCACAGTTGAGGGATCTCGCCAAAATGCGAGCGCTAGAAGTCTTGCCACAACCACGTGGGCCAGAGAAGAGATAGGCATGGTGAGTGCGGTCAGCTTCGAGGGCGCGCATCAAGGGAGTTGTGACGTGCTCCTGCCCAATGACTTCGGCAAAAGTGCCAGGTCGATAGGTGCGATACAGGGCGAGGGACATGTGCGCAGACTAACTAAGACGCGTGACAATGGTAAGAAACAAGGGACCCCCCGCACACCCATCAGAGCTTGCCTACCCTTGCTGCCTTCCGGCCCTGGGGGAGTTCAACAAGATGACGCCGTACGAGGGGTCGGGTGGAGTCTAAACAAAAGTTGCTCCTCCACACCAACGTGCTCACCACCGCGAAAGTGCGACTATCCTTCGCGGCGGAGGTTTCGCCTAGTGGCCTATGGCGCACGCTTGGAAAGCGTGTTGGGTTAACGCCCTCGCGGGTTCGAATCCCGCATCCTCCGCCACTCACCCTTTGTGAGACGAAGTGAGGAACCCGTGCCAGAACTTGGATTTCGCGCCCGACGCATTCAGCGTCGTAACCGCATGATCCAAATTGGCGCGGGTCTTCTTGCACTGTATTGCTTTGGATTTCTTTCAGGTTATTTTGTAAAACAAACCACAACGATTCCAGTTGAGGGTGCGCAACCAGTTTCGTGCATCACGTTGGCCATCATTCCTAATGAGGTTTTACCTAAACCGAAATCCGTCAAGATCAATGTGCTCAACGGCAGTGACCGAGTGGGCATGGCAACCATCACGGCAGACATTTTCAAAACTCGTGGATTCAAACTCGGAACCGTTGGCAACTTCACTGAATATACGGTGACAGCAACTGTTGAAATTCACTACGGTCCAACTGGCAGTGACGCAGCCAAACTTGTTGCTGCTTACATTAAAGATTCACAACTAGTTGAAGATGGTCGTGACAACGCAACAGTTGATGTGATCGTTGGCCAAAGCTTCGACAATGTACTGACAAACGAAGAGGCGCAAGAAGTGCTCTCGCGCCCAATCGCTTCGCCTAGCGGACCTGGTTGCTAGGTACCAAATCTCTTAGCAGCAAAGGCTGCTTTCTGTTGAACAGCAGGTTGCCTCTTCTTCAACAGAGCAGCAAGTAATAATTTCTAACGTTGTTGCACAGCAAACCTGACCAGCTTCGATACTCATTTTCTCTCCTCAAATCGATGAACTTCGATGTGAAGAGTCTAGCTACATATCGAAGTTTGTCAATGTATGATGAATGCGTGTCTATTTCTGTGAAGCTCTCTCGATCCCCTAAGTCTGTTGCGAAATTGGCTGAGCAATACAAGGCACTCGGAGATGCAACACGATTGAGTTTGATGTTGTCTGTGTCAGCGAGTGAAGATTCTGAGGCTTGTGTTTGTGACCTGACTCCCCGAACTGGCCTTAGTCAGAGCACGGTGAGTCACCATTTGAAATTGTTGGTTGATGCTGGACTTCTCAACCGAGCACAACGTGGTAAGTGGGCCTACTACTCACTTACAGAAGATGCTAAGCAACTAATTTTCTAAAGTTTTATCCTAGTAATGACTGAGTCATTACAACTTTTGCAAACTCACCATTCAGATTTGCTCCAGTCATTCGCATCACATCTGCAGCCTTAATCACATTTCCATCAATATCTTTAGTGTCGAAGGCTCTGGTTGCATCTAAAACAAATTCCACTTTAAAACCAAGATTTCCGGCCATACGAGTTGTTGTTTCGCAGCAGTAGTTCGTGGTGATTCCACATACAACTAATTCATCATATGAATTGTTTCGAAGCCAATCTTCGAGTCGAGGTTCGCCATAGAAAGCTGAGTTCACTGATTTGGAAATCAACAAGTCGCGCTCTCCGTCGATGCCTTCTTGGAAGTCGTTACCAGGTTGGCCTGGTCGCAGAGTTGAACCCGGAGTAACGGAGTCATGTCTCACCAAAACAATGGGCCACTTCTGTTGGCGCCAATGGCCGAGCAGTTTTCGAATGTTATTTTCACATTCAGGATTTGTTGAAGGACCCCATGCAGGATCTAAGAAACCATTTTGAACATCGATAACGATGAGAACTTTGTTGGAGGCCATGAGAGATAGTAATGAGAATTGGCTTATTCAGATGGCGGTGACGGTGGGTATCGAATAATTCCATACGTTACAAAATCATCAGAAGAGAGATGCGGATATCCAAAGAAGTTGACGGTGGGACCCGATTAATTCCTGCCGGAATTAATCTCCCAAATCCGAAAGTCACGGAATTATTAATGGGAGCCCATTCGGACTCCCATTAATAATGGCGGTGACGGTGGGATTTGAACCCACGGAGGTTTTACCCTCACACGCTTTCGAGGCGTGCTCTTTTGGCCGCTCAGACACATCACCGTGGGACAGATTACTCCCCCACGTGCACGACAAAATGTTCAGATTTTTCGAACAGGCTGACGCAAAACAGTTTTCAGTTTTGCCGCTTCAGTTTTTCGAGGATCACTGATGTAGATCTCATGATGAAGTCCATTGAACTCAAGTCCGTGTTCTGGCATATACACATTGTGAAGTTCGTGCAATGTTGGAGCTTCGGAGTCATACGATCCAATGTGCATTGTCTGCACACTTAGTCCTTCATCAAAAACTTCACAACGCACATCTTCAGTGCGCGAATCTGGATTCTTCACCTTAACTTTGTGCAAAGCATCTGTCACATGTTGATCAGTGATCCATTCCGGAACCATGATCATCATGGTCCACTTCCATTCATCCTTAACACCACGCGTGAATGCAGACATGTCATCAGCCCACCACAGACCCTCGAGTGGTGGCACTACATAGTCACGATCCAATTCCTTCTTACTGAAGAATTTCAATGTATATGAAATCGAATACAGTGCTTCAATCGCTGTCACATATTCAGTTGCAGTGTTTGGATTTCCACTTCCGTCAATCATCAAATATTTGAGAGGTGGAACTACAACTTCGACAAACTTGCCAGCTTTTGGACTGAAGAGTTCCTTATAAACAACCTTGAAATCAGTCTTCATCACTAGTGCTCCAATCACATGAGATCTTGATTGCGCTTGTCTGCGAAGAAATCTGTAAGCAATTGCGCCGACTCATCAGCCATAACTCCAGGCAAAACTTCTGCAGTATGTAACAGTCGTCGATCCCGCACCACATCAAAGATCGAACCCACAGCACCAGTGCGTGGTTCGTCAGCACCAAAAACAATCCGGCTGATTCGTGAATTCAATGCCGCACCTGCACACATCGTGCATGGCTCAAGTGTCACCACCAACGTACATTCATCAAGTCGCCAAGTACCTAACGTCGCAGCTGCTTGTCGAAG
>JBEBBR010000183.1:0-3022 GCA_041158285.1 Actinomycetota bacterium | reverse complement strand
GTTGCGAATGGATCTGCCGCCTCTAGCTTTGCTTTGTCGCTGTCGCGCTCAGCTTTTGTTTTTGTATCGCGTCCATCTACGTCCAAGCAATTAACCAAAGTCAAGATGTCGTACGAGTTATCGCGTTCCAAAGTATTCCCGTCATAACCATCCATCATCAAACCCCAAAATTCGAAGTAAGACATGTCTAAATTGTTTGCTTGTTTCATGGCGGTGCGGAATACCGAATAGACCTCATCGGTTGGGTAGTAGCCAAGAAGATCTAGTCCGTGCAAAATCAAATACGGAGAAAGTCCATTTCCGCGCTTGAAGAATTCTGCTGGTTTCAAAGTTGCAACGTAGCCCGATGCATTTCCAGAAAGTGCAGCATCTCGAAGGTCGAGCAATATTTGTTCGACCTCAGCTCTGGTTTCACCTGGACACTTTGGATCTGAAGCGCAACGGTCAAACAATTTTGTGCGTGCTTTTGCAAATGCTTTAGTTTGCTTTACTTGATCTTCAATTTCATCTGTGCTTGATGCGACCGGACTGTCGAGCACCATCCGACCCGCTTGCTTTGGGAAAGTAGAAATATAAACTGCGGCAATTGTGGTGCCATAAGAGTGACCGACAAAATTCAAATCCTCTTTTGGAGTAATGATTTTGCGCATTAACTCTAAATCTTGAACAACATTCGCAGTTGTCATCGCCCACCAAGTTGGATTGTTGTCAATGCAAACTTGGTAGTACTCATCCATAGCCATACGGTCTTCATCCGCCTGCGCTTGGTTTTCATAATCAAAGTGATATTCAAAATAAGAACGTAAATCCAAATCATCGTCGCATCGAACTGGTGATGATGCACCAACTCCACGCGGATCGAAACCGATCACATCAAACGCATCGCGAACTTCCTGTGGGAAAGCAACTGTTTGGATGTAGTCGATTCCGGATTGACCAGGTCCACCAGGATTGGAAAACATTGTGCCAACTTTTTCGGAGGCAGAACCTGAAGCCGGATCTTTCATCAACGTAAGTGTTAAATCTTGGCTGTTTAAATCTTGCTCATAAGAAATCGGAACAATGATTTCGGCACACACCACATCATCGGTCTTAAATCCTGCGTCCAAGTAATCAGCTTCGGTGAAAAGTTTTTGTTTACAGTCGCCCCAAGTCACCTTCTGGTTTATGTACTTATCCATCCAGTTGGCATTTGAGGTTGAGGCGCAACCCGATAGAAATATGGCTGCGATGCTGACTAGTACAAGAAGCTTCTTCACTGTTCCCCACTGATGGTCGATACCGAGAGGGCCGACTGGCCCCGGGTCTTGACCCACCATAGCGAAAGAGAGTGGTGTAAGCCGGGATGACTTTCCACCCCTTGGAACAAGGCTTTCCACCCCTTGAAACGCTCATTTTGAGAGTAAAAACCGAAAAACGGACATAGGGGACATTGCCCTAGCGTTACATCTTGGGAAATTATTGATTTTTATTTAATTAAACGCTTGCCCAACAGCGCACTTACCCTGAACAATTCGTCGCCTTGAGGGACGTTCCCTCAGGCCATACATATACAAGGAGACGGTTAATGACCCGCTCAAAGTACATGCGCTCTGTGGCTGTCCTCGGTATCACACTACTTGCATTGAGCGCTTGCTCATCAAGCAGTGAACCAACCGAAGAAGCTTCACCGCTGAAAATTGGTTCGCTATTGCCAGAAACAGGCAGCCTTGCGTTCCTCGGACCACCTGAGTTCGCAGGTGTCGATCTAGCTGTTGCAGATATCAATGCTGCTGGCGGCGTTCTCGGCATGGATGTTGAACACATTCGCGGTGATTCCGGTGACACCACAACTGAAATCGCACAGACAACAGTTGACTCACACCTCGCAGCAGGTGTTAGCGCAATCGTTGGTGCAGCATCTTCAGGTGTGTCTTTCACAGTTATCGACAAGATCACTGCTGCAGGAGTTGTTCACTTCTCACCTGCAAACACCTCTCCAGACTTCACCAACTATGACGACAATGGAATGTACTTCCGTACAGCTCCATCAGACACATTCCAAGGTGCAGTTCTAGGTCAATTGATGGCATCTGAAGGTGCAGAGAATGCAGTTATCATCAACATGGATGATGCTTACGGCAATGGTCTTGCTAAGTACGCAGCTGCAGCATTCACTGGTTCTTCAACCGTTATCACCTACGACCCAGCAGCAACTGAATTTGCTTCTGAAGTTGGACAAGCAAAAGCTGCTAAGCCAGATGCAATTGCATTGATTGGTTTCGCAGAAACCACAGCTGTTGTTACAGAATTGATCAAGCAGGGCATTGGTCCTGACAATGTCAAGATGTACTTGGTTGACGGTAACTTGTCAGGTTCAGCATTTGCTGATCTACCATCAGACGTAATGGTTGGCGTTAAGGGAACTCTTCCAGGTGCATACGCTCCTGATGCGTTCCAAGCTCGTTTGCTAGAAGTTGATCCAGAATTGACTGACTTCTCATACGCAGCTGAGTCTTACGACACAGTTACTTTGATCGCTCTTGCAGCACAAGCTGGCGGTGCAACTGATGGTGACACCATCGCTGCAAACCTACAGGCTGTTTCTGCTGGTGGCGAAAAGTGCAGCAACTTCGCAGATTGCAAGGCACTACTTGACGAAGGCAAAGACATTGACTACGACGGCGTCTCAGGACCTATCGAATTCGATGCTAACGGTGAAGTCACCCAAGCAACAATGGGTGTCTACGAATACGTAGCTAACGACAAGTACGAAGCTCGTCCAGACGAATTCGTTGTTGGTGCAGTTCCTGCTCCAATCGAAGACTAATTCGAGCAATAGAGAAGGCCCGGTCCATTGGACCGGGCCTTCTTCTTATGTATTTTTAATCTACTTTACGGCTGCTTCTAATTCACTAATAACTAATTTGGACATTCCCATCATGGCTTCCATCGCTGCGGCTGCTTTTACAGGGTCTGGATTTGAAAGACACTCACCAAGCTGTTTTGGAATGATCTGCCATGAAACTCCGAACTTGTCTTT
>JBEBBR010000182.1:0-5537 GCA_041158285.1 Actinomycetota bacterium | reverse complement strand
CGCGCAAAGTTGTACCTATCATTTTCGTTGTCTTCTACCAGCGACTCACCAAAATCTCCTTCCCAACCAGAATGAGATTCGACCTGCATAACCCAAACCCACAAACGTAGAAGTCGAAATGCTTCACGTTCTGCATCTTCAATGACATTGTCCGAGGTGGCACTGAACAAAAGCTGAATTCGATTGAGATAGGCATGTGCTTCACTAAAGCGACCGAGTCGAGTAGCAGCTGCGACCACCGCAGTTCCTGCTTGAAGTTGACCTGGAATTTGGTCATCGAAATTGAATGCTGAAAAACTCTTTTCGGCTGCTTCAAAAGCTGCCTGAAAATTTGAGTGGCGCAGATGCATCTCTGCAACCTCGCGATAGAAGAACGCCTTCATGATGAGATCGGTTGCCTCTTGCATGATTGGCATAAGCGATTCGATATAGCGATCTGCAACTTCGAATTCACCCAAGACGCGATAGGTCAGCACAAGATTGGTTCCACTTGCCGCGATGAACTCTGTGTCACCATCCGCAACACCAACGTTGTAGTTGGCGAGATAGATCGACACCGCTCGCTGATATGCCCCAAGTTTGAACTCGCACAGTCCAGCTCGATGCAAAATCCGTGGCGCCACTTCCGCTCGGTTAAGTTTGATGGCCCATTCACTTGCACGTTCAAAATTGCGGCAGGCCTCACGATATTTACCGAGACCAAATAAGGCGTCGCCAAGGAATGAGTGCAGTTCTTCCATCATAGGATCGTGGACAGTGCCACCGTCACGCTCAATCAACGCTAGTGATTCGTTGACCACGGTTTGCGCTTCTTCGAACCTTTCAGATTTCACAAGGAGGGAGGCAAGAAAGGAGCTGGCTTTAACTGCTTGATGACTGTTGTTGATTTCCAAGTAGTCGGTCTGCGCCTGACGTACTCGTTTGACCGCTTCGGGCAAATCATTAAGCGCATTGAAAGATCGACCGGCACTCAGTAATGCTCTAGCTGCCATCGAATGGATGCCAGTCTCACGAAATACATCTGCTGCCGCCTCAGCCAATGTGGATGCGCGCAGTAGGTCTTCACGTTCGAATGCCAGTAAACCCAAGTGAAAAAGTGTCATGGCTTGGATTGATCCAGTCAGCTGTGGCAACACTTCCCAGCAGACTTCTTCGGGGGCTTGCTCGGGATCAAATGTTGTTGGGTCGAACTCTGCGGAATGTCCGTTCATGCTGCCTCCAAGCCGTGGAGGGGGATTGTGAAACGACCCCCTGACATTTCACGTTTGCGCACCTCACGCCCGCAGGAAGCGTGGGCAAATTGAGGAACATGGCACGATAACCCCATGACTTCATCGACCGTGAGTGCAGCATCTGTGCACACCGCATTCGGTGAGGATCTAGGTTTCGCCTCTCTCCATCCACTGTCACATGGTGAACTTCAGGTGAGCCTTTCCCTGAGCGACGAACGGATTGCCTCCTGTGACTTCCATCCAGGTTTTATGCATCGTGGGGATGAGAAACTTCTCGAAGTTCGCACCTATCGGCAGGGACTGTCGCTTATTAACCGCCACCAATGGTTAAGCCCTGCGGCACCTGAAACTGCATTTGCTCAGGCCTGTGAAGAACTCATGGGTTTGGTGCCGCCACCGCGCGCAGTTTTGCTGCGGGAACTCGTGTGTCACATACAGATTGTCACTGGGATTTTGTTGCGGCTTGCAGGAGTGGCACAAACCTTGGCACAGCCGTGGCGGCCGATCATCGAAGTGCGCGAACAATGGCTCGATGTACACGAAGTAATTACTGGAGTGCGAATGCATTCTTCAGCGGTACGTCTCGGCGGCGTATCACACGATTGCTCGACAGAGGATCTAGAAAGTTTGTCGCAACTCGCAAACGCGTCTTTTGCATTCAATGTTGATCTTTCTGCGCTAAGTGGTCTTGGAGTGATCAACGAAGTTGATGCAGCCCAACGCATTCACGACGACATTAATCAGATTTCACAATCATGCACCGAGTTACAAAGAGTTATGGGCGATCTCTCCATGACACATGGACCAATCGCTTCATCACTTCCTAAAGTTGTTCGTGTTCCAGTTGGCTCAAGTTACAAAGAGGTTCAAGGCGCAAACGGGATGACAGGGGTATGGCTGCATAGCGACGGTGGCACCACTCCGCATCGAGTGCACCTCAACACTCCAAGTTTTCGTAATCTTGAATTGATTGAACAAAATGCTCTAGGCAAATCGCATCATGATCTGTGGGCAATGTTGTTAACGATGCCGCTGGCACTTGGCGAAATTGATAGGTGAACATGAATCTGTATCTCAATCCAATTCGCGGTAAAAACGAAAACTGGGGTCGCGTCATCCTCGCACTCTGGTTGTTGATTACAGCGTGGTTGTTTGTTGGTTCAATCTTGGTACTCGTGCTCGATAGGGCACTTCCACAATCCGATCAACCAGCCCGAGAACTCTTGGTTAATCTCTCAGGATTTATTCCACTTTTTGCCGCAGGTTTATTCGTACCAAAGATTTATGGCCGATCTGCTTTATCCGCCATCACTGGTGCACCTCGATTCAGCTTTGCACTTTTTGGATTCGGCGCAGCTGTTTGGGCCATGTTTATGCTGCTAAGTACCGGTTTGAGTTATGTATCTAACCCAGAGCTATTCACTTGGACTTTTAATGTGAGCTTTTTCATCCCCGCTGCTCTCGTTGGTCTGGTTTTGCTACCCATTCAAACTGGCGCTGAGGAATTATTCTTTCGAAGTTTTGTCACACAAACTTTTAGTCGAGTAACTTCCTCAAAAATCACCATTACGGTAATTAGCTCATTGCTGTTTGCAATTCCACATCTACCCAACCCCGAAGCTCAAGCAAAACCTTTAGCGGCAATTGTTGCCTACAGTTCAATTGGTTGGGCTTTTACAGCTTCTGCCATCATGTTTGGCAGATTAGAAATCGCCATGGGTGCACATTTCTTCAACAATTTCTTTTCGCTCTTTATTGTTGGATACGCAGACTCCGCTTTGCCATCAGCTGCTTTGTGGACTACACCAGCCGGAGATATGAATGCCACCGCTGTTGCCGCAGTAATTTTCACTGCACTGTGGCTAGCAGCGCTACGAGCTCTAAAAAGATTTACAAACTTCTAGACACTTGTGTCGACTGGATTAGTCGTCACCACAATTGTCGTCATCAAAATCATCTTCAGACTCATCATCCTCTGAGTCTTCATCCTCGTCGTCTTCGTCGTCATCTTCGACATCGTTACATGTAAAAGTCGATGAAGGAACAGGGTTAGCACCTGTCGATGGCGAAATCGAACCTGATGGTGAGTCGGTAGGTTCGTCATCAGAAGTTGAACTTGGGTTCGCACTTGGTGAGCCATCAGATGGAGCTAAGGTCGACGTCGGGTCAGCGGCAGGCGCGATGACTCCTAGACCAATTTCATTGGTTTTCTCGGGACCATGATTGTCTAGAACCGCAAAGTTGATGGCTGCAGCACCTGAGCCAGCGACCACGATCACGATGGCAGAAAGCGCTGAACTGAGTCGAAGATTCATTGCGCCTCCTTAAGGGTGATCGGTTGAGAGCAGTTCTGAAGTTCTATGCCCATAAGTTAGACCTAACATCATTCAGGGACGGTGGGCGGACATCCAAGGTTCTGCCAAGAGGCCGCAAAGCAGTGGCCGAGATTCGGTAGATACCGACTATTCAGGGCTCAAACAGGGCAAGATTGCCTCGTGAAGATTTTGTTGGTCGAAGACGACCCTGCACTCTCAAGCGGAGTAACCGAAGGTTTGCGCCATGCCGGTTTTGAAGTACTAGCTGTTGGAACAGGTGCTGAGGGGTTGGAGTTTGCAACCAATGCGACTCCCCCAGATTTAGTTCTCCTCGACCTAGGTTTACCAGACCGCGATGGTTATGACGTGTGCCGAGATATCCGTGCTGTGTCTCAAGTACCGATCATCGTGATTAGTGCTCGTGACGATGAGATCGATCGCGTGGTTGGACTCGAACTTGGTGCGGATGATTATGTCAGTAAGCCATTTGGAATTCGTGAACTCGTCGCCCGAGTACGAGCTGTTACTCGTCGCACTGGCACTGAAGTGGTGAGTGACAAACAAGAGAATCAAATCTTGGGTCAACTCACCATCGATCGCAGAGCTCAACGAATATTTGTATCCGATGTCGAAGTGCATCTCACCGCCACCGAATTCGAACTGCTTTCTGTGCTAGCTGAAGATCCAGGTGCAGTACTTCGTCGTACTGAATTACTTGAACGTATTTGGGATACCGCACTGTATGTCACACCAAAAACTGTGGATGCTCATATCGCTGCTGTTCGCAAAAAACTTGGTCATCCAGAATGGATTGAATCAAAGCGTGGCGTTGGTTTTAGATTAGACATTCCGCGCTAAGTTTGAACCTACTATGCGTGCCCGACTAACCGCTGCCTTCATGAGCATCATTTTGGTGATGTTGATCGTGCAGGATGTTCCTCTCATTGGTTATTTGTCACGCGTCGAGCATGATCAGATCACAACCTCGCTTGAACGCGATGCATGGCGACTTGCTGAATCAACCGACACCAAGATGCTCAATGCTGACTATGAATCGATAACCATCGAAATTCGTGATTACGTTGAGAGCACGGGATCACGCGTGATCTATGTGAACAATGCGGGTGTTGTGGTTGTCGCATCAGACGGTGCAGATATTGGCGCCGATTACACCAACCGACCAGAAATCGTCACCGCCCTCAAAGGAAGTGCCTCGAGCGGCGAGCGGAACTCCGTTGCACTTGCAGACAGTCTGGTGTACGTAGCTATTCCTATCGAAAGTAATGGCGAACTCACTGGCGCTATCCGCATTACATTTCCAGGGTCGCTGATTGATCAAGAAGTAACTGATCGAACAAGAAGTATTTTGTTAGTGGCACTGCTCAGTTTGATTGTTACCTTGATTGTTACTTGGCTCATCGCCAACACCATCACTTTCAGACTTCGACGTTTGCATAAAGCGACAACTGATTTGGCAGCGGGTGATCTCACTGTTCGAGTGGGGAAAGTTCGAACCGCTGGTGGCAGCCCAGAGATCAGGCAACTCGAAGCTGCTTTCGACACCATGGTGGAGCGACTTTCTAGTGTTCTTGAATCTCAAAGATCTTTTGCATCTGACGCCTCCCATCAACTTCGAACACCATTGACTGCGTTGCGACTGAAATTGGAAAATGCCCGTGAAACCCTTGGTGACGAAAATGTCACTGAAGATGCATTGGACGCCGCATCCAATGAAGTTGTACGACTACAACTGCTCGTAGACGGTTTGCTTGCACTTGCGCGGCTCGAAGGTTCCACACCTCAGCTGTCCCCTGTGAATGTAAGCGCCATGTTGGCAGAGCGCATTGAGATGTGGTTACCACTTGCAGACGAGCGAGATATTCACTTCAAAACAGAAATCGAAGTGGATATGTGGGTGATGGCGACTTCGTCATCCATCGATCAGATTATTGATGCTTATCTTGATAACGCACTGGACTTTGCCCCAGAT
>JBEBBR010000181.1:0-4290 GCA_041158285.1 Actinomycetota bacterium | reverse complement strand
GTGGAAACCCCCGGAAAAACTTTTCCAATTGCTAGCCCTGCAAACATCGCTAGCGCAATCCACAGAGCAAGAAAGCGATCAAGAAATGAAAGTTTGTGAAGGGGATTGCTTGTGAGAGATGTGCTCATGGGCGCAGCATAAATGGCTGCAAAGTACTTTAATTTTTAGACGAGTTAACGCTCGGTGAACAGAATTGAAATATCAGGACTTCTGACACTATCTATGGGTTATGTCCCGGCTCACACTTGAGACATGAAAGACAAGAACAGAACCCAGAAAATGTTGCTAGTTGCAACTTTCATCGTAATTCTTGTTCTCCTGACGGTGGGAGCTTGCAATGAGCTGAGTCAATCAAGTGGTGGCGAAGCTAGTCCTCAGTATTTGTGCATTAATCACAGTACTGCTCGACTTTATGTGAGTTTTGACAAGAGCTGTAACGGTACAGACTCTCAACTCATGTATACCGATCTCAAAGGTGAAGTTGGTCTTACTGGAGAACCAGGTCCGATTGGTGAAACTGGTTTGATGGGTGCTCCAGGTAAAAATGGCCAAAATGGAAGTGCTGGTCTACGTGGAAAGATCGGTCCTGCCGGTCTCAATGGAGTTAGCACCATCATTCTTGGTACGTACCCAACTGAGTCTGAACTCAACACAGAACATCCATATGGTGAACTCGGTGACAGCTACATCGTCGGATCCGATTTGTTTGTCTGGAACGAAACCAATGACATGTGGATCAATGTGGGCAGAATCCAAGGCCCTGAAGGTGCGCAAGGCGAACAAGGTTTGCAAGGCCTTGCTGGTTTGCAAGGTCTCCAAGGCATCCAAGGTTTACCAGGTATTCAAGGCCCTCAAGGTGCCACTGGCGCAACCGGTGCCACTGGAGCTCGAGGTGCGATTGGACCTGCTGGTGCCAACGGTAAAGATGGCACCAGCGTCACCATCCTTGGCAGTTACACCCAATATGCCGATCTCGTCGCTGCACATCCAACTGGATCAACTGGCGATGGATATTTGGTTGATGGCTACCTCTACGTCTGGGATTCACTGAACTCTCAGTGGCTCAATGTCGGCCTCATCCGAGGCCCTCAGGGCGAAAAAGGTGAAAAAGGCGATGTTGGTGAAACCGGAGCCACTGGAGCGACAGGCCCAGTGGGTCCAACAGGTCTTAACGGTGTCGCTGGACCTCAAGGTATTCAAGGTTTGCAAGGCATTCAAGGTGTTCAAGGTATTCCTGGTGTGACAGGCAATACGGGTCCTGCCGGCCCCCAAGGACCCCAAGGTGCCGTTGGTCCTGCCGGCCCCCAAGGACCCCAAGGTCCTGCGGGAACAAGTGGCTTTGGAAGTTTTGGTTCCTTCTATGACACTCAAACCCAAACTAATGTCAATCCAACAGGCCTCAACAAAATGATGATGCGCGAAACGGATTTCACAAAAGATGTTTCGATTGTGAACAATTCGCAAATCAAGTTTGCGAAGGCAGGCACTTACAACATCGCCTTCTCCGTTCAGTTGAAGAAGACCGATGGCAGTAGTTCAGACATTTCAATTTGGTTGTCTAAAGGTACGACTGCATTGGCATGGACAACTACTGATGTCACCATTCAAGGAAACACTCAAAAGCTAGTAGCTGCATGGAACTTCTTCGTGACAGTTGAGGCAAATGATTATGTCGAATTGAATTGGTATTCAGACGACAATTCAGTACAGCTGCTGGCAGCACCAGCGCGAGCAGCTACCTCAACCAATCCTGCAATTCCAGGCATTCCATCAGTAATTCTGACAGTCAACCAAGTGCAGTAACCCGAAGTATTACTGAAGCCACTTTCCGTACACAAACACTGGCGAGCCCACATCAAAGTGGGCTCGCCACAGTGCGTCTATGCTCGAATGCAACATGCGAACGCATCCATGGGAATCTGGAAAAGTCTTTACGAGATCATCGGTAAATGAGCCGTGAAGTGCGACATTAGGAGCGAAGTATTTTGGACGGTACATCATGGCACCTTCATAAATGCTTGACTCATGCCACTTGTCCAGTTGCCATTTGATCTTGAAAATTCCAGTAGGGGTTTCGTAACCGGGGCGGCCTGTGGAAACCGGCCAAACGGCCTTCAACTTCTTCAATTTTGTCACGGGATCGACAGTGACCCACATACCAGTTTGGCACGTTCTATTGATGTTCATTCCAACGCGGTGATAGGTGCGAAGGCTTAGTGCAACCGTGGCAACAATTGCTTCGCGATCAGCCACTGTTGGTGCAGTTCTAGTCGGATTTCTTCCGGTCAATTCCCGCCAGGCGCATATCGCTCGCTTGGATTTCTCATCCCATTTTCCGTTTACATAACCGACTGGAAGTTTGAGACTCTTTAATGTGGTTTCGAGAACTAGATTTGAAATCGCCGGGAGAGGGTCTGCCTGAACTGCAGTAGGTGCCATCAGTATTGCGACTGCAGCAATTGTTGAAATACTGTGTCGAATTCCCCGAATCATTGGGCAAGTATCTCGCCATAGCAGGAAAGTGTGGAATCGAGATCGTTTCAATCAGACATTTTGAGAATATTCTCACGCTATTCACACCAAAGAGTGGTTAAATGAGGTCATGAGTAAAAGCAGCCAACCACAAGATCCAGCTCGCGCCGCATTCCTTGAGGCCCTGGAAAAGAAGAAAAATAAATCTGGTGCAGGCAACTCTGGAATTACTAACCCTGACAAATCGGATGCGAAGAAATCTGGCCCAGATATGGCTCGCCGCATGTTTCAGCGTCGTAGCGGAAGCGCCTAATCGCGCGAACGTTTGAAGTTCTTTAGAGTTTCAACTGATGGGGCGTCCCATCCAAGTTTTTCACTAGCAAATCTCAAACCTGCGACAACACCAACTGTGATCAGTCGCAGCCAGGTATCTGCAATATAGGTTTCGAGTAAAACAAAAACAGTTGCACCAGCAATTGCAGCACTAGCAAACCAAGGTCCGCGTTCTAGGACGACTGGTGTTTTGCCCACCATCAAATCGGCGATAGTTCCGCCACCAATTGCGGTGATCAGTCCAACAAAAACACAAGCCGCAGCACCATAACCAAGTGATGATGCTTTCTCAGTTCCTACCAGTACATAAAGTCCTAGGACCAATGCATCGAGGGTGAGTCCAACAAATGGATGTTCTGTAATTCTGCGGGCAAGAGGTAACCCAATCAAGGCGGCGGCTACAGCGACAGGCAAGTACGCATCGTTAGTCATCGCAACGATCGGCACATTTAACAAGGTGTCGCGAATCATTCCGCCACCCAATGCAGTGAGAACCGCAAGAAGCATCACACCAACGATGGGAGCTTTTCGTTGGACTGCCAAAGCTGCACCAAAGAGACCGCCTGTTGCGATGGCGGCAAGATCAAGCAGAGTTGGCAGAGTTGTCACAAGGTGAGATCTTTGGGCTTAGCGCGATGAACTAAAACGATTGATGCCTGCCCAAGTGGCAGGAAGAAGTCCCGCAGCGATCACAATCTTGAGTGCATCACCAATCAAGAATGGTGTGAGTCCCCACGCAAACGCGGTGGACCAATCAGCTCCTGTTGATGCCTGCAGAACTGGAACGCCAATTGCATAGATGGCAAGGTTGCCACCCACCATGGCGAAAGCGGTGCGAAGCGGTGTGCGAGTGAATCCGCGTTCGGCAAGACGGCCTACAACCATTGCAGCGACAATGAATCCCAAGATGTAACCGATGGAAGAAAGTCCAAAGACGCTAAGTCCGGTTACATGTGAACCGTCCGCTTGTGGTGCAAGAACTGGAGCACCTGCGACAGCTGCAGCAAGGTACAAAGCGGTCGAGGCGATTCCGCGCCATGCACCAATTGCTGCAACGCTGAGAAGCACTGCAAAAGTTTGGCCGGTCAGCGGGACTGGAGTGAATGGCAATGGGATTGAAATTTGCGCCATTGCGCCAATAAAACCAACGGCTCCGAGTACGACAACAAAGTCACGCACCCAAGGGGCAGTGATGTTTTCGACGAGAACTCGTGGGGCTGGGGCTGCGATTGACATGGCACTCCTTAGTCATGAACTAGGGCGAATTGTGCCCGAAAACTCAGCGCGACAAGCACAAAACGGGTTACCCCGCGGTCTTTGGAGGCGTTCGCAGGTGACAAATGCGGCCTTCCCTGTTTAGAGTTTGCCTCGATCACCGGTTACTGAGCCGCGCTGGGGAAGGCGAAGTTCAGTACGAAAGGTGTTTGCCATGGTGATCTCATCTTCATCAACAGCGTTGCCGCGCGCCCGCGGAACGCTTCTTAT
>JBEBBR010000180.1:0-23167 GCA_041158285.1 Actinomycetota bacterium | reverse complement strand
GCCCGTCTTTTCAAAACTAAGGTTCCTGTTGTAGAACTGATGAATATGCGGTTTGTTGCTTTGTTGGAAGTTGTTGAAACTCTCATTCTCGGACCGTTGATGAGAGTGGAGAGCGGTTCTGTTCTTGGGGATTTATTAGGTACCTTATTCACCTATTGTGTTGCACGTTTGTTAGTGAGACTGACCCCTCGTTCATGGCAATCCTTAACAGCATCACGTGCCGTGTTGATTTGGATCGGATACTTTGCAATTTCATTGGTTGCGGTTCGCACTGCACTATCGAGTCTTCTTCCCTCGATATTTGGAAACGAGTTTCTGGCAGCTCACCTAGCTTTTCGTTTAGTTTTTGTACTCGGATTTGTTGGTATTGGGATTATCAAGCATCTTGATTCAATTGCAGATCAAGAGTTGCGAGCAACAGTAGAAGGCTTGGAACAACTTGTTTCCAGACTACGGCGAGAAGTGAACACTCAACGTAAGGAGTTAAGTTGGGTGTTACACGGACCAGTTCAGTCAGCTCTGATATCTACTGCGGTTGAACTTGAGATGGCTAGAAAGTCGGGAAAGCCTTTAGTGGGTTTTGCGCAACGCATGGAAGAGGTTGTGTCGAGTATCGGCACTGGCTACACGCGAAGTCCTGACCTAGACGTTCTTATTAGCGAAATGAAAGATGTGTGGGGTCACTCCATTGTGTTCGATACCTCTATTTCGCAAGCTGCTCGATCTCATCTGAAGCGGGATTTTGCATTAGCTTCAAGTGTTGTGGAGTTTGTGCGCGAAGGTGTTGCGAATGCATTCAGACATGCTGCGGCTCAAAATGTGACCATTCGGATTTTCACTCATTCTGACGTAATGTTGAATATCGAAATCATCAATGACGGTAGACCACTTGAGCCTTCGAGAAAACATGGGCTTGGTTCAAGTATTTTTGACGAAATTTGCTGGCGTTGGTCGATCAATTCCCTTCCTGACAAAACCACTAAATTGACCGCGTCTATGCCTTGCGCCACCACTATTCCCTCAGCTATTTAGGCGAAGATTTTCTCCTCGATTTCTTACTGATATGACAAAGTTGGGTCAGGAGGTCTGAGTGTTCACACGAAGAGTCGTTGTTGTCGAAGATGATCCGATGATGCGCAGCATGCTTGCTAGTCAGCTCGAAGCGGCTGGTTTTGAAGTTGGAACAGCCTCCACTGGGTCGGACGCCCGCCGCCTGTGCGCGATTATGGATCCTGATGCACTCATCATGGATATTGACCTTGGCACTGGAATGTCTGGTCTCGATGTGGCTGACGCACTTTTGGCTGAATTCCCACACCTCACGGTTCTATACCTGACCCATCTTCCCGACCCTCGATTCGCAGGCCGCCTCTCCGAGTCTCTACCCACCGGCGTCGGGTATGTACGCAAGGAAAGTCTTGTTCAACCCGGTTTCCTCATCGAGGCACTAGACGCGGTTTTACGAGGCACGGTTGAGGCAGACCACCGACAGGACTTGGACCCCAAAAGGCCACTCACGCATCTATCTAGAACCCAAATTGGCGTCCTCAGCCTCATGGCAAAGGGTTACTCCAATGCTGAGATTGCGCAGGCACGCGGCACCACGAGCCGGGCAGTCCAGAGCTTGATCGCCCGCTCATTTCCTGAGGTGGAGTTCAAAGCAGCTGCAGATTCAACTGAGCGGATGCAACTTGCCCGAGACTTCCTCCAGCAAGCTGGCATCACCCTACCTACTCAAGAGACTGAATAAATCCTGCCTTGCGTAAAAAGTAGTTGAATCCTAAACTACTTACATACCAAGGAGGATGTATGCCTGCAATTACCGCCGATACCCTGACCCTTCCTCGAGTCTCAACTCCAGAGGTCGCAAATCCGCGTCGAGTCAAAGTCATGATTCAAGCACCGATGGCATATGAGGGTGAAGGCTTCCCTGTTCACCGTGCATTTGCAGGCATCGACAACCGAGATCTCGATCCGTTCATCCACATGGATCAGATGGGTGAGGTTGATTACGCAGCTGGCGAACCAAAGGGAACGCCTTGGCATCCACATCGCGGTTTTGAAACTTTCACTTATCTGATCGATGGTCAGTTCCTGCACCAGGATTCACAAGGTGGCGGTGGCACCATCCTTGATGGTGGCACTCAATACATGACTGCCGGTGACGGCATTCTTCACATCGAAACTCCACCAGAACATCTCGTGATGTCCGGTGGTGTTTTCCATGGTGTTCAGCTGTGGATCAATCTCCCTAAAAATAAGAAGCGAATTAATCCGCAGTACCAAGATTTGCAAGGTAAAGATTCGACCATGCTCACAAGCGCCGATGGTGGTGCACTGATTCGAGTACTCGCTGGCGAAATCGATGGACACAATGGTCCTGGAATTTCACACACTCCACTTGCCATCGCTCATCTAACTTTGGCTCCGGGTGCATCAGTAGATATTCCATGGCGTAGTGACTTCAACGCAGTTGTATATGCACTTGCTGGTTCCGGAAATCTTGGTGGCGCAAACACTCCCATCAAAACCGGACAAACCGCAGTTCTCATCGACGGAAACGTTTTGCGCGTGACTGCTTCTGCGCTTCAAGATTCACGCACCAACAGCCTTGAGCTATTCATCATCGGTGGAGTTCCACTTCGCGAGCCAGTTTTTCAGTATGGCCCATTCGTGATGAGCACTCGCGAGGAAGTGATTGAAGCCATGGAGGATTACCAAAAAGGTCGCTTCGGCCATATTCCACCTAACGCGATCATGCCGCACCGTTCGTAGTTCACCATGAAAATCATCAACCCCCGAGTTGTTCCACTTGGTGAATCAGATGGACTCACTGTTCGTAGAACTGTGCCATCGAGAGAGTTGAACTTGATTGGTGGTTGGTGCTTCATCGATCACTTCGGCCCTGATGATGTATCGCACGGTGGAATGCAGGTAGCGCCTCACCCGCATACAGGTTTGCAAACTGTCAGTTGGCTGTTCAGTGGAGAAATTGAACATCGCGATAGCGCTGGTCATCATGCATTTATTAGACCTGGTGAACTCAACCTGATGACAGCAGGGCGAGGAATTTCGCACTCGGAAGTTTCAACAACTAGCTCAGATGAAGTCCACGGTGTCCAGTTGTGGATCGCACTTCCCGATGAATATCGAAATGTTGCACCAACTTTTGAACATTACATTCCAACCACGCAGTCAATTCTTGGTGTTAGTGTCACTGTATTTATAGGTGAATTGCTGGGCTTTCAATCACCAGCTACTACATACTCTGATCTCGTCGGTGCTGAAATTACTCTGAGTGCCGGCAAGACTTTAGATGTGGAACTCACATCAGAATTTGAATATGGCTTTTTGGTAGATCAAGGTTCTTTGGTAATCGATCAAGAAGAAGTCGACGAATCACATCTTGCATACACACCACCAGGCTCAACTACTGTCACCTTGCAGGCCTTGAAAGATACCCGCCTGATTCTGCTCGGTGGGAAACCATTAGGTGAATCCATTGTCATGTGGTGGAACTTCATCGGTAGAACCCATGATGAGATTGTTGAATATCGAAATCAGTGGGAGTCAGAAATTGCAGGAGCCTCTGCACATAAAGTATTCGGACATCCGTTTGAAGACCCTCAATTACCTATGTCAGCACCAGCAATCCCTGGCGGCAGAATTAAATCTCGAAGCTGAAGCAATACTCAGAGACTTGCACCAATGATTGAGATCTTTCCTGGGTGAACAAGTATTCGCGCAGGTGATGGTCCCAAATATTCCCCATCACCCCATACCTGCTCACCTGGGGCATGCATGTCGATACTACGTGCGCGATGTGCATTCACTTTGTGATGGAACACATGGGTTCCTTTAAAAATCCTCGGGAATATTCGAAGCAAGGTGGGGATACTCACCGGATGCACGATGAGGAAATCAAGTTCACCATCGTTAACTTTGGCATCAGGTAGAACTTTCATTCCGCCACCAAACATGGAACCGTTTCCAACTGCCACCAACATCGCACGTAGTTCTTGATGTTCGCCATCAACGGTGATGGTGTATTCAATAGGTGTAAAGCGAGTAAGAGTCTTGATCATGGCCGCTACATACCGAAATGTTCCACGTAGATACGTCATCTTCGAAGAGTTCGCATTGACTCGCGAATCGAAACCACAGGATAAAACCGCAAGAACTACATGCTGTTTGTCATCACCGGTAATAACTTCGAGTGCATCAATCGGTGACTGTTCACGCAGTTTCCATGATTCCACAAAATGATCCACTGCAGATTGAGTGGCTGCAAAGTTTCTTCCGTGTGGAAGTCCACATGCACGTGCCACATCATCACCGGAACCAGTGGCAACAATGCCGAGTGGTAAAGAATGTTTCCACGCAACTTGTGCTGCTGTATGCACCGATCCATCTCCACCAACGGACACGACAGCTTCTACTTGATGGGCAATGTCCGCTGCTTTTGCGATTGCATCTTCAGCCGAATTCCCTTCTACAACAAGGTAGTCGATTCCAGCTGCATCTAATTGGGAAAATAGGTAATCCACAATCGCTTGAGTTCGACCAACACCAGCCTTGCGATTAAGCATCAACGCAATGGTCACGGGGCCTCCAACTATGCCGGAATGAAGTGGCTCAGCATAGGAGTGGAGTTGGAGTTAGAAAATACTTTTCATGTACTCAGTTGTAAGTAAAAAGGGATGAATTACTTTATTTGGCAAGCATTTTTTGTATGTCTTCACGAATGTCCGCAGGCGCGACAGTAGGTGCATATCGCTTTACATGTTTCCCATCAGGCGATACGAGAAACTTTGTGAAATTCCACTTGACGGCTGACCCCAATAGTCCACCCGTTTGTGATTTGAGGAATTTAAACACGGGGTGAGTCTTCGAACCATTCACATCAACTTTGGTGGAGAGTGGAAAAGTCACGCCGTAGTTCAATGAGCAAAACTCTTCAATTTTGGCATCATCGCCAGGTTCCTGATGGGCAAACTGATCACAAGGAAATCCCAAAACCACTAAACCTTGTGCAGCGAACTCATCATGCAGTTTTTGAAGTCCCTCGTACTGTGGAGTCAGACCACACTTGCTAGCAGTGTTGACGATCAGGATTGGCTTGCCTGCGAAGTCAGATAGTGGGACTTCTGCTCCACGATTGTTGGTGAAAGATAGTTCGGAAATTGTGCTCACTTTGCTCATGTTCCAAGTGTGAATGGGGAACCACTATTCGGCAACTCAAACCGATTCTCGCCCTGCCTATCCTTCAGAGTCACGCCCACAACCTGTACGCTCGGATTCATCACATTCGCGAACTGACAGGAAAGCTGCGTGTCTACAGACTCCACAATGGCACCCGCTTTCTCGTCGCATGACGGCCCGGTTCCGGTCAAGAATTTCCGCACAGATATCCAAGGACTTCGAGCAGTAGCTGTCCTTCTCGTGGTCTTTGCGCATGCCGGGTTTGCTGGATTTGATGGCGGATTTGTCGGGGTAGATGTCTTCTTTGTCATTAGCGGTTATGTCATCACCAGTCTTTTGATGCGCCAACCAGCGCGACATGTGATGCACAACCTTCGTCACTTTTATGCGCGAAGAGTTCTTCGGATTGTGCCAGCTGCAACTGTGGTCATCGTTGCCACTGTCTTTGCTGCATATTTCATTCAGGGTGTGTACTTCGATCCAACTTTGCTTGAAGATGCACGTTGGGCAACATTCTTCTCAGCAAACTTCCGACTGATTTCGACCACCACCGACTATTTCATTCAAGGTGTCGAACCCTCTCTCATGACACACTTTTGGTCATTGGCTGTTGAAGAGCAGTTCTACTTCTTCTATCCAGTGATTGTTTTCGCACTTACCTGGCTGGGCAGTGATCAACACCGAGTTCGTAACCTACGAAACTTTCTTTTGATTGCAGTCGCAACTTCCGCCGCTTGGAGTGTTTACTACACAGCAGCGAGCCACATCGAGGCCTATTACTCACCTCTAACTAGATTTTGGGAACTTGCTTTAGGTGGATTGGTAGCGACTCTTCCAGTACTTGCTATTCGACACAAATACGTCATCAACAACATCTTGGCTTTAGTTGCTGTAGCGGTTTTGGCGATTTCGGTAGCGTTGTTGAGTCCTTTGAGTGTTTTCCCTGGAGCCTTAGCTTGGTGGCCATGCGGCGCGGCGGCAGTAATCCTGTGGACTGGCAAAGCGAATGCACATGGTGGTCCTGCAATGTGGTTGTCATGGAAACCACTCACCTATATAGGTGATGTTTCATATTCGTTTTATCTGTGGCATTTTGGTTGGCTCATGCTTCCTAAGCAAATTGACTTTTTCGCACACAATTCATTCGCACCACTTATTCAAATTGCAGGTGCATTTATCTGCGCTGTTATTTCATATCATTTTCTTGAAAATCCGATTCGACATTCCAAGCGGCTCACCAAAGACGGTGTGGCAGTAGCCATCTTGCTTTTGGTTTGTCTAGCGATCTCGTGGGATGCGACGTTGATTGTCGAACAGCTTTATCTCAACAGCTAAGTGTTAACCAGTAATTTTCTTTGGTGATGATGGTGAAACTTTCACCTTCAATATTTCACTCATCTGCTCAACCACATATGAGGCAAGTACATCTTGTCCAGCGGTAGAAAAGTGAATGCCATCTCCACCACGAACTTTTGTCATTTTCCCGTTGACTCGCACTGATTCGCGGTAACGGCCTTTGCTGTCAGCAAAGTAATCCCACACGTTGACGAAAGAGACGCCTGGGACTGTAGGAGATGCAACTTCATAGAGTGAATTGAGAGTTGCCATACCGCGCGCGTAATTGCCACCGTTGAAGGTTTTCATGACAGGCATACCGACCCACAGCACATAGCTTCCAGTATCGGTTGCGAGTTTGCCAATCTGTTTTATGTATTCCTTGTATTGATTCTTCCAAGCGACAGTTCCGACAGAGAGCAATTTTCCGTTCACCTTGAAACTCTGAAGGTCGTTTGCACCGAGCATCACAACAACCAAGTTCGGTTTGTTCTGACTGAGCATCGGCTTGATCTCTTTTGGCCAGTTATAGAACCAAGAGTTGGAAAGTCCAGTTGAACCTTTACTTTTCGAAATCAAGGTGATTGTTTTTGACTTCTTCAATTGGTTCTTCATGCCACGACTTAGGTTGTTTCCGAGTGAGTCACCGACCACAAGGATCTTGCATTTCCCGACGGCAACCTTTGATGTTGCCTGAGAGTTGAAGCCACAACCAGTCTTCTGTTGGTAAGCCTCAATTTTGGCTAGAGCGGCGTTCTGTTCGGCAGTTAGTGGATCGGCAGAAGAGGATGGTGAAGCAGCTGGGCTAGCTGTTTGACGGGCGCTGATCTCAGCTTCTGCTGCGGCTGAAGCGGCAATGTTGTTGGCGCGGGTCAGCGTAACTCCGAAAACCAGTAGGAGGACTAGAGCACTGCTCAACAGTCCCCTCACAAATCGGCTCTCAGCTGATTGGGCGCTCATCACTTTTCCTACTTCTGCGGTCGTTGTGCCCGCAGTTCTAAGAATACCCCTGCGGCGGCTTGTGATCTGAATTCTTAAAGTTCTTGATTCTTGGGTATTCCCAAGCTAATTTTCTGAAATCACGTGAAAATTTGGGATTTTGCTTCCACCCACGGAACACCTGTCTTTACATTGCCTGGTCTAGTCACAAAGGTTGTCCTGTGCGTCTTAGCCTACGAATCCTCGTCGTAGACGATGATCCTTTGGTCGAAACATTGATCACGGATACTCTCCGCGAGAAAGGCTTTACGGTCACAGGAGCTTTATCGGCCGCGGAGGCGAAGCAAAAATCTCAAGTTTTCGCACCGGACCTTGTGCTGCTCGACGTCGATCTTGGTCCAGGTCCCAACGGATTCGATCTTGCTGCATCGCTACGCCACGCTAACCCTGCTGTGGGAATTTTGTTTCTAACAAACATCATCGAGCCGCGACTTACTGAGCGTGGGTCATCCGCACTACCAGCTGGGGCAAGTTACCTGCTTAAGAGCAACATTGTTGATATTAACGTCTTACTTGATGCCATCGAATCTGTGGCAAAAGGCCAAAAATCATCCATTCCACGTGATGACAAAAACTCCAAACATGCGCTTTCAAAACTAAGTGGCTCCCAACTCGATGTAATCCGTCTACTAGCAGCGGGTAAATCAAACGAAGAGATTGCAGTCATTCGTGGAACCAGCACTCGAGCTGTACGGCTGCTCGTAGCTCGAGCGATACATGCCATAGGAATTGATGAATCAGGTGGTCCAGAAAAGCGAGTTCGAGCAGCACTCGAGTTTCTCAAAGTAACTGGTTTGCGCAAGTAATGTCTGAAACTTTTTTCACATACCAACCGCAAAGACTCACCATCCAGGCACTCTGGCGGCAGTTAGGTTCTCCGGATTTATTCGGACGACCAGTTTTATGGCTTTCACTTCTGCTCTATTTTCCAACAACCATGTGGGTGGATCCTCTAAAGCTTGGTGGCACCGCACTTGAGTGGACATTGTTCTTCTTCTTGGGTCACACAGTTTTTTGGTTCACTCTCAAAGGACTGAGTTCTTTTTTACGAAGCAAACTTGATTGGTCTCGTCCGCGACCTCTGATCAATTTCGCTGTTATGGCGGTAAGTGTCGTTTGCAGATTCATAGTTGTGCTGGGTGTGATTTTGCTGTCGATACCAGAAATTGACACAGATTGGGTTTTGACCCGTATGGCCACCGTAATTGCCATGATTTTCATTCTGTTTTTCGGTGGTGGATTACTTACAGTTTCACGGTCTCAACACACGGCAACAGTAAATAATCTCAATCTTGCTGCTGAACAACTTGAACAACAGCGAATAGATACGGTCAAGATACTTGCTGAAACTGAACTTCAACTTACCGAGACAGTTCGCCGAACTCTTCTGCCTCATCTAGAAAATATCCGGAATCTCATCAAGAACATCAAGTCACGTGATCAACTTATCGATGATATTCGTACGACAATTAGGAATAAGGTTCGACCACTAAGTCTTGAGTTGCACAATTTCGCTGTTAACATCGAACCAATCAGTGAACGACGAGAACTTGTAAAAGCAAAGTTGGCTGTCATTCCTCGACGCATCAATCTTCATGACGCAATGTGGCCAGTGTTTGTCTTTATTGTTATTAATACGTGGATTCTTTTTGCCATGAAATCCATAGGTGCTGAATCCCTCATCCCTCAGGCAATCCTCAGCTGGTGCACTTATCCGATCATCATCAATGTAACCAAGATTTTTATACCTAGAGATCTCAGCGTTGGGGCTGTACGAGGTATCACCATTCTTCTCATCACTCATTACCTTGGATCAGTTCCACTCTTTCTTACAGTGATAAAACATGTGACGGTGCCTCTTAGTTATCAATTTGTGGTGATCACGTATTTTGTATCTGGTGCGATTTATCTAACTCTTGCCAATATCTCTGTGATTGCGGCAGAACAGCGGCGTCTTGAATTGGAACTCGTATCTGTCAATACTCAACTGCACCATGAATTGAGAATTTTGGACCAAAAATTGTGGGTCGCTCGAAGAAATTGGTCCTCTCTTATCCATGGACCAGTGCAAAGTTCTTTGACAGTTGCACTGTTTAAGTTACAAAACTCTCCTCACAAAGTGCACGATCAGGTTCTCGATACTCTCAACGAACTCAACGAGATGTTGGAGCAAGGCCCAACCTTGAGCACACCTCTTGATGAAGGACTAGAAGCTATTCGTAACACCTGGGAAGGTGTCTGTCGTTTTCAGTTCTATATTCCGGCTGAGGTTCATGTGTTGCTTAGCCACGATCAAATTGCCAGTGATTGTTTGCTCGAAATTGCGACCGAAATCGTTGGCAATGCGTACCGTCACGGTGGGGCACGATGGGTGACTCTCAATGTTTATCTCAATAATCACGGTGATCTAAACATTTTTTCTCAAAACGATGGAGCACTCAACATTGAGAATCACGGTTCAGGTCTGGGTTCAAAAATGCTTGATGAAGTAACTTTGCATTGGAATCTCGAACGTAAGGCAACATCTGCCGTAACAGAATTTAGAGCAATTCTTCCAATTCAAAAGTAGTTTTGCTCTCTCGTTAATTAATTAAACGAAATCTCAAAAGCTAATTCACCAAGCATGATGTCAAAGCCATCACCAAAGAGGCGTCGTGGGTTGTTGTTGAGTTCGCCACGAATAGTGATGAGTTCTTCACGGCTCGCAAGTGGTGCATGCAAACTCTTATCATCGTGTGCGACAGCTGAATCAAGAACCGCTGCGACTCGATTCAACCACTGGCCACCCATCTCATATTTGACCAGCCAAGGCTTCACGTCATTGAGAAAATCAGGGGCACAGAATTCTGGTGAATTGAGAACCGCACTGTTGTGCGCGATTTCGGCAGCACCTGCTCGAGCCGCCGCAGCAGCTTTCTGAGGGTCACCGCCACGCCAAGCGGTGGAACATTCACCAATAATCTTGTTGAAAGCGGGTGCCCATGCTCCGGTTAAGCCAAGGCTGTTTCGGAAGAATTCACGGATCGCTTTTCTGTCAGATTCCACTGGTACTAGATCCGACAAGATTTCATCCCACGCCACGTATGGGTCATAAGTTTCAGTTTTCCAAAGGTATGCACCGATAGTTCCCAGCGGAAGCAGTGATGCATAGAAATGTTCCATTGGATTGGCCAACAACCCAGCGGAATATTTCTGCAATCCGGCTTCGCGGCCCGCAATCGGACCAATATGAAGTCTCTGAGCCATCGAGCCATCATTGACTGGGTAATTGTCCCAATAGAAAGGCGGACGACGGCTTGTGCGATCAAAAATAACTGCATCAGATATATCAAGATATCCGCTACAGATTTCTCGACCAGTCCACATCAATTCAATTTGTGGATGAAGCTGATCGCCCATCACCTGCAAATATGGTTCATTTCCGCGGCCCGCATAGTGCATTGGGCACAGAATTACATGGGCAGAAGGATCTGCAGCAATCAATCCAAGACGGACTCGGTTTGCAAAGTCAGCATGTGCTTGTGCGATGTTTCCATATGCCTCAACGTCAGCTCCCTGCAAAGTGTCAGGGATGTCATCGAGCAGCAAACCGAAATGTGTTGCACCAACTGCTGCCATCTGAAGGAATCGGTTGACTACAGCCTGAACATCATCGTCACTGGAATAACTAACGGATAGACCAGGTGAAACACATGCAGATACATCTACTCCGTGTTGAATTCCACGTTCGACAAGTTCACCAATTTCTTCGACAAATTCATTAGTCAATGGAGTTCGCCATTGGAAACGTTGCCACTGAGAATCTTTTGGAGCGATCAGGAACATGTTCATACCGAAATCACCAAAGTGTTCGATACCAATCAGCCTCTGTTGATGGGTCCAAGGATTTCCGTAGAAACCTTCAATAACTCCACGTGAAGCGAAATCAGGTCGGTCAGACAATGTGAGAGGTTCACTTGCACCATTCTTCAGCCAAACACGCAACGCATTGAGTGCCCAACGCACAGATTTCAGATCGGTGACAGAAATTTTGACTTCAATGAAGTTAGAGGACTTGCTTGCCTCAATATCGAAAGCTTCACGGTGCATTGAATTTGAACGACCAACATGTACTTTCACGTCATAGTCAGCGAATGCCACTGAGTGCCGTGCAAAAAAGGCGTTAATAACTGTTGTTTGCTGTTCTGAAGCAGCAATAATCTCAATCACGTGAGTGACCTTTCGTCATTACTTTTGTGTCGTGGTGCGAAAATCGCTGTCGCGTTTGAGAGCATCTTCAAAAAGTCGATCTCGAAAATTGTTCTTAAACTCACCTGAGTTGTTCTTTGCCGCATGAATCAAAGAACCGACAACTGGAACAACTTCCAGAACTTCGGATTCAAACGAAATTCCCGAGCGTGCAATTGTTTCGTTGAATGCCTCGTTGAAAGATGCAGAACTCGCAGTGTGCAAACCACCAGCTCGAACAAGTTTTACTGGTTTATCACCGAAATCCAAGCCGCGCACAATCCCGATCACATCGCGTGCATGTTGGCGAGCCACAGTCTGAATGACTTCAACAGCCGCCTTATCGCCCACATGGGCGAGATCAAAGAAGAATGGTGAGAGAGCTTCGGTGATTTCAAATCCATCTCGCGCGATCGCTTGGAAGAGTGATTCGATTGATGTGTGTCCTGATGCGGCAAGCAATTCATAGGACAAATTCGTTATAGGTCGCTGGCCGTGATACATCTCGGCGATTACACGAAGCCCTTCACTCACAATTTGCCCGGCTCCACCACCTTCGCCTACCGCCATACCTAATGTTTGAAGTTCGCGTGTACCGTCACTGGCAACCGTTTTGCCACCGGTACCAGCAATAGATGCGCAACCAATTCCATCAGATGTTCCTGCATACAAAACGGCGAAAGCATCATTGACGATTACAGGTTCACAACTCAAACCAAAAGTGTTGACGACCTTTTTCATGAGTTGACGGTCTGATTCCCAGTCAATTCCTGCCAAGGCCAACGTTGCACCAACAATGTTGCGGCGATCTAATGCACTTTCTTGTAGAGCATGATCAATTGCGGAAAGCAGTGCTTTTCCACTTTCTTCTAAACCAACACGTTCCCAGTTGCCAGTCGATGCGACACCTAATCCCAAAATACGTCCGCTGCGATCAATGACAGCCGCATGCGTCTTGGTGCCGCCGGCGTCAACACCGAGAAAGATGTCATCCATTGAGCGCTCCAAGTAGGCCGCGATTTTCTTCTTGCAGACGCTTCCAAAGATGATCAGCAGTTGAAAGATCTGGACCAAGCGGATTGGTGATTAGAGCGCGAATTGCACTATCAGTGTCACCATGTACAGCAGCTTGAATTGTGAGAAGTTCAAAATCTTTAACACTGCGTACAAGACCATCAATATCTGGTCGCATCGCAGAGGTTGGCACTGGAGTCGCACCTTGAGCGTTAATAACTGATGGAATTTCCATCACTGCGTCAGCGGGCATACCTGGAACCGCTCCCGCACTTCGGGTATTAACAATGTGAACCACATTCGCGTCACTCGCAATGTCAGCCATGAGTTCTGCCGCAGAGTCTGAGTAATACGCCCCACCACGCTGCATTAACTCAGGTGGTTTTTCACGAAGATTGGGATTTTCATACTGCTTAAGAAGTTCAGCTTCAATTTTCATCACTTCGCTCGCGCGGGTTGGATGAGTCTTTTGGTAATTGATGAAAGCTTGAGTCTCGTAGTAGTAGAGCAAGTAATAATTCGGAATTGCTTCAAGTCTGTCGATACTCTCCGGCTGCCAAAGAGGATCATCATCACCGGGGGCTTGTTTGCCAGTCAGGCCGCGAAAACCAGCCAACGCTTGTTTGGTGATGTCTTCGCCGGCAAGTTTGAGACCTCGAACCCATGACAAGTGATTGAGTCCAATGTAATCAAGCTCGAGTTCTTCGAATGGTCGATCTAGTGTGGTTGCTACTTCATTTTTGATGTTCCATGGAACATTGCAAAGTCCAATGGTGTTGAGGGTTGGTCGTTCCCGAAGTAACGCTTCAGTGATCATTCCTGCTGGATTGGTGAAGTTGAGAAGCTGTGCATTTGGCGCTTCTTTGAGAATGATGTCAGCCAAATTAAGCGCAACCGGAATTGTTCGGAGCCCCTTGGCAAAACCACCCACACCAACTGTTTCTTGACCGATCAATCCAAATTCACGTCCGAGTAGTTCGTCGCGGTGACGAGCGATTTGTTGCCCAACGCGAAACTGGCTAACAACAAAACGTGCACCACGCACTGCTGTAGCTTGATCCGAGGTTGTTTCGATGTTGATTCCGCCACCAGCAGCTTCAACCATGCGGCGCGCAAATGCGCTGACTACATCGAGACGTTCGGGATTTATATCGCACAGGTGAATCTCGTCAATAGGTAAGCGATCTCGGCGGCGAAGAACTCCATCAATGAGTTCTGGCGTATATGTAGACCCGCCACCGATAACTGCTAACTTCATCGAACCAGTTCACCGACTTCGCGAGCTGCTTGATAAGCATTTGAACGTTGTGCAAAAACTGCATCCTGTGCAACAGAAGTGCATAGTGCAATTCCACCAAGCAAAACTGCGTTGTCTCCAAGATTTGAAACTTCAATGCGCGGAGCAAACGGAACAATCCGCGCCACAAACGCTTGAATTTCAGCCAAAAGCACGTCAGCCTGTCGACCAACACCGCCACTGAGTACAACTAGTTCAACATCAACAACTGCTGTGATGGTTGCGATGTACATTGCAATGCGTTCTGCAACATTTGTTACGACCGCAACCGCAAGTGGGTCTTTGTATCGGGCAGCATCGAAAATGGATATCGATGTATATGGTTTTGTAAGTCGCGTTTCGGGATATTCAGCTGCCAACTCTTCGGCGAGAGCTTCGATCTGTCCACCAGAAGGATCTGTACTTCGGCGGACACTATTGAACGGATCGCCGAATGGAACATAGAAAATTTCTCCAGCGGCACCACGATGTCCACGATGCAACGAACCATTAAGTGTCAACCCTGCACCGATACCAGATCCAACTGAAAGTACAACGAAGTTAGCTACACCTTTGCCGGATCCATACGTCTGTTCGGCGATGGTGACGAGGTTGACATCGTTTTCGATGATTGGAGTGTTGTTGAATTCTTTAGCTAGAACTTCGCCCAACGGAATTCCATCGAGGTCACTGATAGTTCCAGCGATTGCGATTTGACCGTTAGTCGGATCAACAACACCTGGTGATCCAACAACGATGGCAAGAACTTGTTCGAGAGTAAATCCCGCAGATTGCAAAGCTTCATGGACAGCTTTATGCATCTCTTGGAGGACGCTTGCAAGATTTACTGATGTCATTGGTCGACTAACAGTGGCCAAAATAGTTCCGTTGAGGTCGCCAACTGCAGCGCGAATAAATCGCGCACCGATATCGATAGCTAGAACTGCACCAATATCAACGACCGCTGCATACATCGCTCGGGCGCGACGAGGGTCACCTTCAGTGGGGAATTGCTCTTGTACGAGTCCAACTTCAATGAGTGAACGCAAAACCTGAGCTGCGGTTGGGCGCGAAAGGCCAGTGAATCGAGCAACCTCGGCAGCGTGAGCTGTGCCGTTTTCGCGAAGCGCATCAAGTACGCGACGTTCGTTGATTTCACGAAGGTATGAGGGAACCGCTTGGGCCGAAACTTCTTTCATACTCACCGCCGCTCGCTTCAGAGGGACTGTTTACAAAGAGCCGTCGAGTGGACGGCAACGACTCTTTGTAAACAATCTTTTGTAATTCCGTTAACATACTTTACAATAACGCAGAAATTCGTCAAGTGTTGGGGCACTTTCCCGACAAACTAGTCTCAGAAAGGCATTCCTGTGACATTCCACATTGACGCAGAAATCCTCACCCAACCAGAAAACTGGCTTCAAGCGGCGAAAATTGCCCCCGAATACGCTCAGATTTTACCTCAAAAAGGTGAGCGAGTAGCCGTAGTTGGGTGTGGAACGTCGTGGTTTATGTCCATGGCTTTCGCCTCACTCCGGGAGTCTTTGGGGCTTGGAGAAGCTGACGCCTTCACCGCCAGCGAGATGAACTACACCCGACCTTACGACCGCGTGATCGCTCTGACCCGCACCGGAACCACCACCGAGACGGTTGATGTCCTGCGCCGCCTCAAGGGCAAGGTGCCAACCGTGGTGATCACCGCCCTCGAAGAATCTCCAGCTACCGAGGCTGCAGATGACTCGATTGTGCTTGATTTCTGCCAAGAACAGTCTGTGGTCTCCACTCGGTTTGCGACTAGCACCTTGGCCCTGCTTCGTGCACATATCGGTCAAGATCTCACGGCCGCGGCTGAACAGGCTCGTCAGATGCTGGCCGAGCCGCTCGACAATTACGCAGGCGCTGAGCAGATTTCCTTCCTCGGAACCGGGTGGGCCATCGCCATGGCTTCCGAAGCTGCGCTCAAAACCCGCGAAACCGCTCAATTCTGGGCTGAGACTCACCCAGCGATGGATTACCGCCACGGCCCAATCTCTATCGCCCAACCAGGTCGTGTGGTGTGGTGCTTTGGAACTCCGCCAAAGAATCTTCAGGCAGACGTTGAAGCAACAGGTGCATTTTTCGAAACTCGCGACATCGATCCCATGGCTCATTTGGTCTTGGCACATCGAACTGCGGCCGAAATTGCACACCGTCGCGGCGTGAATCCAGACCAGCCTCGTCACCTGTCGCGTTCAGTAGTTCTAGTCTGACCATATGACCAACATCCTGGCTATCGATATCGGTGGAACTTTTATTAAGTCCACGGTTATCGATGTGTCTCAGGGGTTGCCGTCGGCCCTCAAAGATGTTCAACGGACTGTCACACCCGTGGGCGAGACAGATGGTGCACTACTGATTGAAGCGCTTCTCACTATTGCTCGCGATGCGATGAAGTCCTTCACTATCGAAGCTATAGGTGTGGTTACACCTGGATTGTTAGATGAAGTTGCAGGTGTAATTTCTTATGCAACTAATTTGAATGTTCGTAACCTCACACTAGTTGAACAACTCGAATCGCAACTTGGTGTACCTGTTGCGTTCGGTCACGATGGCCGCGCAAGTGCACTCGCCGAACTTCATGTTGGTGCTGGAGTTGGATTGTCGAACTTTGCGTTGATGCCTATTGGAACTGGAATCTCGGTTGGATTAGTAATTGATGGTGAAGTTCCAAATTCCAATGGATTCATTGGTGAAATTGGACATGCAAACACCGGTCACGATCTCCCATGTGGATGTGGGTTGACTGGTTGTTTAGAAGTAGTGGCATCAACTTCTGGAATTGCTCAACGCTACGAATATGAAACTGGCGTGTCCAAGGACTCCAAAGAAATTTTCGAAGCCGCTCATTCGGGTGATGAAGTTGCCCTCAAAATTCGTGATGATGCATTCGATGCCATCGCTTATGCATGTGACTGGCTCATGAATACCTTGTCTCCCCAGGCAGTGATCTTTGCCGGTGGTCTTTCTGGCGCCGGCGATCTACTCCTGAGGGAAGTCGATCAACGCCTTTCGCAAAGAGTTTCCTTTCAGCGTAAACCAGAACTTCGCATCGCCACACTTGGTGACGATGCAGGATGTCTCGGAGCTGGATTACTAGCGATGAAACGAGTTACGGCATGAAAGCAATTAGCGCCGATTACATCGTGACGTCAGAAGGCCTCATTGTTGATGGTTATGTGACCTTTGAAGACGGAGTCATCACCGAAATTTCATCTGGCTCTTCACCTCATGCAGATACTCACAAAGTTAATGGTTATCTGATTCCTGGTTTTGTTGATATTCACTGCCATGGCGGTGGTGGACACAGTTTTGGAGATCCATCTCAGGCTAAGCAAGCCGCTGCATTCCATGCGCAGCACGGAACAACTTCGATTATTGCAAGTTTGGTGAGCGCTTCTGTCTCATCGCAAGCTCACACACTTCGAGAATACGAAAACCTTGTGCATGATGGAGTTATCGCCGGTGTTCATCTCGAAGGACCATTCCTCTCACATGCCAAATGCGGAGCTCAAAATCCAGCCGTCCTCGTTGATCCAACGAGCGATGCTGTCATTCAACTTCTTGAAGCAGGTAGTTCATCGCTCACGTTCATCACCATTGCACCAGAACTACCTGGCGCACTTGATGCCATCCGAACATTCACCGATGCTGGAGTTGTTGTTGCAATCGGCCACTCTGATGCAACAGCCGAACAAGCCAAAGCTGGTGTGGATGCAGGTGCAACAGTCGTGACTCATCTCTTCAACGCAATGCGACCTGTTCATCATCGAGATTCAGGTCTTGCTGATCATGCATTAGTAGATGATCGTTTGTGCGCTGAGGTAATTGCCGACGGCATCCATCTCACCACACAGTCACTGCAATTAGCCCATCGAGCAAAGCAAGATAATTTGATTGCGATCACCGATGCAATATCAGCTACTGGTATAGCTGACGGAGATTATGTTCTGGGCGAACTAGACGTTACATCTTCAGGTGGAGTCGTCACACTCCGTGGAACTTCTACCTTGGCCGGAAGCGCTTTGACCATGGATCGAGCATTTGGTTATCTCATCAATCAGGTTGGTCTAGATGTATTGAGTGCAGTTAAAGCAACCTCGACGACTCCAGCTCGTGCACTTGGACTCGATGCTGTCGGTTCGATTACCGTGGGTAAAACAGCCAATTTCGTAGCCTGGGATTCAGAATTGATTTCGGTATGGCGCAATGGAGACAAGCTCTAAGTGCGAACTACGGCTTAACTTTCTCGAAAACCATACTCACACCAAGTCTTTGACATAGCGAAATATCTTCGTCATCCACCACAGTCCAACCAAGCACTGGGCAACCCAGTTTCTCGCGCCAATAGTGAGTTACTTTGCGATCGAGCATCGGAAGCCACATGTTGATGAAATCTGGTTTGTTCACGTAATTGGAAACCAGCGTTTTGGTTTGCCAGTACTCAACAAACCCCATTTTGCTGTTTGGTTCTTCACCGAGTTGTCCCACGGAAATATTGGGGAAATTTCTCTTTGCATAAAACACTGTGTGTGGTTCGAAACTTTGCATCGCAACCGATTCGCTCCGCACCTCAATTCTGCGACCAACTTCAAGAACGGTTGCACGAATCTGATTGGTTGGTTTGATATCAACAAGAAGCGGTGTTGATGGAGACACGTTGCTGAGTACATCATCAAGTGTCGAAAGCTGATGATTCGTGTCGACGAATTTGAGTTCACGAAGCTGGGATGAGTGAGTCTGGCCAATGACGAGATCCACACCTGTGTCACTGATGGTGTTGGAGTCATGAGTGACGAATGGGATTCGATCTTGTGAAAGTTGAATATCGAATTCCACTCCATAACCTGCATCCGCTGCAGCGACAATGGCTGCCAAGGAATTCCTTGGCAGCCATTGATCGTGTAGTCCTCTGTGTGCAAAATGTTGTTCTGCACCCATTCTTAGCATTGTGAAACTTTAACCCTTAACACCTGTCAGAGTCACACCTTCAATAAATACACGTTGTGCAAAGAAGAAGATGATGATGACCGGGGCCATGAACAATGATGACGCTGTCATCATCATTGCCGCGTCGACATTGTGCTCACCTCGGAAGGAGTTGAGACCAATACCGAGCGTCCAGAGATCTTGGTTTTCGACAAGATACAACAGTGGTCCGAAGAAGTCGTTCCATGAACCAAGGAATGCAAACAAACCAACAGCCGAAATAGCTGGCTTCGCCAATGGGATGATGATTCGAAGCATCAACTGAAACTCGCTACAGCCATCAATACGAGCGGCATCCGTTATTTCTTCAGGAATACTGACAAAGAATTGACGTAACAAGAAGATAGAGAATGCGTTAGCAAAGAATGACGGAACGATGAGTGGTAGGAAGGATGGAATCCAACCCAGGTTTGCGAAGGTCACGTACACCGGAATCATGGTGACTTGACCTGGCAACATCATCGTAGACAAAATGAAAACGAACGTTGTCTGACGACCTTTCCACTGCAAATGTGAAAGCACATAGGCAGGTGGAACGCTCGAAAGAACCGTACCGAGCATCGTCATGAAAGAGATGAAGAATGTATTCATCGTCCATTTCAAGAATGGCACCGCTGTAAAGATCTCTTGGTAGTTACCCCACAGGAATGGGTTCGGCCACAGATCACGGTTGCCAGCTTGTTCCATGCTCATGACCGAAATAACAATCACCAAGTACAGCGGGAAGATAAAGATGATGGATAGCAAAATGAGAGTCGAGTGACTCGCTACAGATTGCAGCATCTCTTTGATGATGCGCGTTTGCTTCGCACGTCGTGATTGACGCCGAGACTCTGGGCTAATGCCTAGTTCAATTAAATCAGTTGTCATTTGAACAAAGATCCGTTCGGATAGTGAACCCAGCGTTTTTGCGTTCTAAGGATGATCAATGTGCACACGAGGGTGATGACCAAAAGAACCCATGCCAATGCAGATGCGTATCCCATCTCGTATGCCTGGAATGCTGCATAGTAAATGTGAGAAGCGTAGAAATACATCGAGTGGGAGAAGTCATTGACTTGTCCGGACGCTACGTATGCCTGAGTGAAGTATTGGAAACTTCCGATAACACCAGTGACACCTGAGAAGAAAATAACTGGAGTCATCAAAGGCAAGGTGATGTGGCGGAAGGTTTGGAATGCATTTGCACCTTCGAGACTTGCAGCTTCGTACAGTGAACGTGGAATATCAAGCAGACCAGCCAAGAAAATAATCATGGTATCGCCGATTCCCCAGAGTCCGAGGATGATCAGACCCCACTTAGACCAGGCTGGATCCATGAACCAATACGGTGGATTTTCCACACCCAATTTTTCAAGCACCAGGTTGATAGAACCGTATGAGGGATTGAAGATATAGGTGAAGACAATCGTGCCGGCAACTGCAGGAACCATTGATGGAACGAAGAACAATGTGCGGTAGAAACTACGGCCGTGCTTAGGTTTGGTAAGTAGCCATGCGGTAAACATTGCGAAACTGATGCGCAGCGGAATACTGATGACAGAAATCCATACAGTGTTATTTAGCGAAACCCAGAAATCTGGATCTTCGGTGAACATACGGCGGTAGTTATCGAGACCGATGAATTCAGGCGCTTCAATGAGGTTGAAGCTCGTGAAAGATTGGTAAAAGCTCGTAATCATTGGGTAGAGCGTGAAAAGTAAAAATCCTAAAATCCATGGAGACATACAAAGAAGAATGAAAACCCATGGAGTTTTTAGTTTTGTAGGTGTTAATGCAGGGGCATCGGCCCCCCGCTTACGCGAGGGGCCGATGACCTTTGCTACTGATAGCGGCATTTACAGATCACTACTTATTTCTAGCGATGATCTGGTTTACCTGCTTTGCAAGTGCAGTCAATCGAGTAGAGAGATTGCTTACTGTGTTTGCCTGGTAGGCAGCCATCAGATCCTGCAATCCTGATTCTTCAAGATGCTCACTTGTATTCATGAGTGGATGGTAGCCAGACATCTTGTGGTTAGAGATGTCGTAGAAGGTCTTGTAGAACGGTGGGTACTTAAGACCTGCGGCACCAACACGAGCTGCCTTGAGTGATGAAGGGTCACCATTGGCGTTAGCCCATGCAACTGCAAGAGTCTTGTCAGTTGCGATACCGCGCATGACTACCCATGCGTCAGCGACGTTGGTTGAACCCTTTGAGATACCCATGGTGTTAGAACCAACGATGCCAGAACCGTAGTGGGTCTTGGAAATTGCTGGATCAACTGGAAGTGCAGCTGTACCGAAGTTCACTGCAGGCTTCTTGCAAGGGTTGAGGTTCCAGCCATCTGGATCACACCACATCATTGACATCCAGTCAGCGTGTGCCATCATCGCAACACGACCGGTGATGAAGTCGTTTCCGGTGTACCAGAATCCACCAGCACCAGCAACGAACTTGGTGAGTTTGCGGCTACCGGTTGCGAAATCGCCACCACCGTAAACCTGTGCGATGAGCTTCTTCTGCCAAGCGAATGCTTTCTTCCACTTTGGATCAGAACCGAAGGTTGACTTACCTGCGCCATCGAACCACTTCGCACCGAACATGTGACCAAGGAACATTGCGCCCATGTCGTTGTCGCCGTAGCCAGCCCATGGGACATAACCTGCAGAAACAATGTCACCGTTTGAATCAAACTTGGTCAACTTCTTAGAAGCTACCAAAAGTTCATCAGTGGTTTTTGGAACAGACTTGATGTTTGCCTTAGCAAGCAAAGTCTTGTTGTAGTAGAAACCAAAGACCTCAGAGCTGAAAGGAAGTGCACAACGGTTGTTTCCTGAAACAGTGCCCTTGATTGCTGGTGGAGTGAAAGTCTTTGCAAGGTCGATTCCCTTTGGACCTTGAATCAAAACATTGAGGTTCTTCCATGCGCCAGTTCCGCAGAACCAGCCAACGTTTCCAACACCGTTAGCGATCGAAATATCTGGACCATTGCCAGCATTGATAGCTGCAAGTGACTTGGCCATGTCGATGTTGCCAGTGATGGTGATTGTCAAACCTGGGTTTTTAGCTTCAATGCGGTTTGCAGATGCTTCCCACATTTCAAGGTTGCCACCTCGGAATGGCACCCACACTGTGACCTCGCGATTTGCAGCGGAAGCTGCAGTAGAAGCCCCAATGAGGCCGCTAGCGAGAAGTGCTGTTGCCGCTAATGAGGCAACAAAGCTTTTCTTCTTCATAGTTATTCCTCTTTGCTCGGTTGTAGGTCTAATTGGGGCATAAGCCTTTGTGTTAGTTACCCTACTTGTTTGTGTTAGGCTAACTTACACTACCGCTTAGTCATGTCAAGCCTTTTCTCAAGGAATCTTTAATGAGTGTTTCGCGTAGAACCTGGCTCATCGCCGCAGCCGTAATCGCCTTTTTGGTCCTCGGAAGCCTGATCAATCGGGGCCTTTCAGGGTTTTCCGGCCTAGACGGCAACTCTGCCTCCACCCCAGATTCGACCTCACAGACCGAATCAACCCCTGGATCTGAGGAATCTCCCTCTGGGGATGATGGTGTAATCGAGACTCCCAGCATCGCTGCGACCCAGACCGCTGAGCTCAATCTGACTGGCATTTTGTTTTATCACAGTTACACCTCTTATTCCGCGTGGGATTCCAATCTTTACGCCCTCGACTTGGCATCAGGCCGTTTGGCTCAGATCAATACCGCTTGGACCACCATGATCTCGCCGATGAATGCACATGTGAATCCTGCAGGTACAGAGATGGTGTTCATGGGCACAGCAGCAGGACTTGCCGAGAATGAATGGGATGTTTTTCTCTCAAAGTGGAGTGGCACTGCGTGGGGTGAGCCTGTCAATCTCACTGGCCCCAACAACATGCGCGATGAAGATCCAAAGTTCTCCCCAAACGGTCACACCATTACATATAAAGAGAATGGCGTTATGGCCACCATCGAAAATGATGGCACAGACAAGAAACTTCTGACTGTCGGCAAACCAGATTCATCTATGCCATTCTTCACAGCCGATGGGCAAGGGCTGATATTCGAACGACAAGGTTCAATCTGGCTACAAACTCGCGATGGCAATGAAAGTGTTTTGT
>JBEBBR010000179.1:0-2535 GCA_041158285.1 Actinomycetota bacterium | reverse complement strand
CAACATTCAAAGATGCCACTGGTGCATCCGTGACTGTTACAAATCACGCAACAAATGAAGAAATCATGGCCAAACTCACTGCTGGCGGCGACTCTGGTGTCGACGTTGCATTCGTTTCAGGGCAGTTCGCACAAGCACTTGCTGCGCAAGGCCTTTTGGAAGAAATCCACCCAGACTTCATTCCAAACATGTCCAACCTCGTTCCTGAAGCAAAGCAGCTTGCATACGATGTCGGCAACAAGTACTCGATCCCTTACTCATGGGGTACCACCGGTATTTGCTACCGCTCCGACCTCATGGCTGGCGATGAACCAACCAGCTGGATGGATCTTCTTGAACCAAAGGCTGCTTATAAAGGCAAAGTCACCATGCTCGCAACTGAGCGTTGGTTGATGCTTCCAGCACAGAAGGCTTTGGGCTTCTCTGCAAACTCAACAAGCGAAGATGAAATGGCGCAGGTCAAAGATCTCTTGATCAAGGCCAAGGCAAATCTCCTCGCATACGACGACACAACCTTCTACACCCGCTTGGTTTCAGGCGAAGCTGTCATGGTTGAAGCATGGGATGGCTGGTGCAACTATGGCATCGCCGAAAACCCAGCAATCAAGTTCGTTGTTCCAAGCGAAGGTAGCGATCTTTGGGCTGACACGATGGTCATCTTGAAGACATCAAAGAACAAAGAAGCTGCGCATGCATTTATCAACTACATCTTGGACAAAGACGTTCATTCATGGGTAGTTGACAACATTCTCTACAAGGTGCCAAACGCACCTGCAATGGAGAAGTCACTCGGAGCACTTGTTGGTCTCTACCCAAATATGGGTATGACACCAGCAGATCTTCTCAAGCAAGAGAGCTTGGTTGATCTAGGTGATGCAGGTCCTATGTACACCCGCATCGCAACCGAGGTAACGGCCGATTAATTCATGGCCCCATCGATGAAAAAGGCAGTGTCCGACGCGGTAACGCGTCGGGCACTGCTTTCACGTCTCGTTTTCAGCGTTCCTGGTTTTGCATATATCGCAGTATTTATGCTGATTCCTATCACGTACATTTTCGTCTACTCGTTCCTGCAACGAGGTACGTATGGTGGAATCGTCACGAATTTCAATTTAGACAATTACGTTCGCGCTCTTGATTCCTTGTATATCAAGGTACTTTTCAATTCCATTGGAATTGCCTTAGCCACAACAATTCTTGCCGTAGCAATCGGATTCCCAGTCGCCTACGCCATCACTTTGCTTCCAAAAAAGTGGCAAAGTTTGATGTTGATTTTGATTGTGCTCCCCTTCTGGACCAACTTCTTGATCCGCACTTATGCCTGGATTGTTTTGCTTAATTCCGAAGGAATTATGAACAAAGCCCTCATGGGAATCGGGCTTATCAGTAGCCCACTTGAAGTTCTGTACACACCTGGAGCCGTCGTCATTGGTTTGCTCTATGGCTACTTACCTCTCATGATTTTGCCGATCTATTCGGCACTCGAAAGAATCGATCCAACTCTGCGAGAAGCAGCAATCAACCTTGGCGCTACTCGTCGAGAAAGTTTCTTCCAAATTACTTTGCCTCTATCACTCTCCGGTGCGATGGTGGGTTCAATCTTTGTGTTCGTTCCAAGCGTCGGCAACTTCATCGTTCCCGAACTACTTGGCGGTGGCAAAACAGTGATGGTTGGAAACCTGATTCGAGATCAATTCCTCAAAGCTCGAGACTGGCCATTTGGTTCTGTACTCGCGCTAGTGCTTGTTGCAATGCTGGTTGGACTGTTTGCAATTCAAGCAAAAGTCAGTCGGAAAGTGTCAGGCGCCTGATGAAAAGTATTGGTTGGCTTCGCGTTCCGCTTTTTGGACTCCTTGCATTTTTGTACCTGCCAATTTTGGTTTTGGCCGTAATGTCGTTCAACTCTTCTGATCTTCCATTCGTGTGGGAAGGGTTCACATTCGATTGGTACACAGTCCTTCTTGAGAATGAAGCAGTGCTGAATGGATTACGCAACACTTTGATTGTTGCCGTGATCTCAACTATCGGCGCCACAACACTCGGCACTTTGCTCGCAATCGGCATTACAAGATATAGCAAATCCGCCTGGCTCGAATCACTAGCCCTATCCCCTGCAATTGTTCCCGATCTCGCGTTGGCAATCGGCTTGCTTGCAATGTTTACAAGTTTCAATGCAATGCTCGGACTGGAGACAGTGATCTACAGTCACATTGTTTTCGGTCTTGCAATCGTTGCCGCAGTCGTTCGAGGTCGACTCGTCGAAGTTGATTCATCACTCGAAGAAGCAGCTCTCGATCTTGGCGATTCTGGATTCGGCGCCTTTTGGCGAGTCACAGTTCCATCATTACGACCAGCAATTCTTTCGGGAGCACTTCTGGTGTTCACACTTTCACTAGATGAATTCGTCATCGCATTCTTCACAACCGGTCCGTCTGCACCAACCCTGCCGATCGTCATTTATTCGATGGTTCGATTCGGCGTCACACCAGAAATCAATGCACTTGCAACTTTGGTCATGATGTTTAGTTTCATCAC
>JBEBBR010000178.1:0-4353 GCA_041158285.1 Actinomycetota bacterium | reverse complement strand
CGGTGCGCTTTTTGTTTCAGCTTCGATCATTGTGATTTTGGGTTTACTCGATGACAAGTTTGGTCTCGATGCTCCGACCAAATTTGCAGGACAAGCTTTTGCTGCAGGATGGCTTGCATACAAAGGTGTTGGTTTTATTTGGTTGCCGCTGGGCAACGCCACCATCCTTGATCCGGTCACTTCCGTATTGCTGACAGTTCTCGTTGTCCTTGTCACGATCAACGCCGTCAACTTCATTGACGGTCTCGATGGACTTGCCGCTGGAGTTATCGGAATCGCATCACTTGCATCGTTTGCGTATTCCTATTGGTTGAGTGTTCAGTTTGGATTAGAGCGCGCAACACTTTCCACTTTGATTAGTGCCTGCCTTGCCGGAATGACTCTGGGCTTCCTGCCACACAACTTCAACCCAGCTCGCATTTTCATGGGTGATACCGGTTCGATGTTGTTGGGACTTTTGCTTTCATCGTCAATGATCACTCTGACCGGCCAAGTCGATCCCAACGCACTTGAAGGCACTTCACTAGCACCGACCTTGTTGCCGCTCTTGCTACCGCTCGCAGTCATCGGACTTCCACTCTTGGATTTGAGTTTGGCCATCATTCGTCGAGTGCGCCGAGGACGTTCACCATTCGCCCCGGACAAAGAGCACCTGCATCACCGACTTCTCCAACGCGGTCACTCGATTCGTCGCGCGGCATTGCTGATGTATTCGTGGGCGGCGCTCGTGAGTTTCTCGGCAGTGTCCCTGACTTTCCTCACCCTGCCAGTCGCTGGTTCGATCTTCGCAGTGGGCTTCACGATTTTGGTCTACATCATGCGCCGACCTGACCCCGCTAAAAACTCCAAGCCTGCAGAAAGTGTGAATGTATGACGACTCCATCACCTGCCTTGGTTCAGCCAATGCAACGCATTCTCACCATCGGCGCGCGAGCATTCTTGCTCGTGCCAGCGCTCGCAGCCCTGGCCTTCTTCTTTCTCAACGTCAAAGCTGCATGGGGAGTGGCCCTCGGCGGCGGAATCCCATGGATCTTCTTCGGCATCACCACTATCACTGCCCTCAAAACTGCGGGCGTTTCAGCCGAAAAACTCGGTGCCATTGTTTTGGGCTCTTGGCTTCTCAAAATTATCGCGCTCTTGGCAGCCCTCGCATGGCTTCGAGGCCAAGACTTCTACGACCGCCCGATCTTCTTCGCAACCTTCCTGATCGCGACCATCGGACTGCTCGTTACCGAGGCCTTGATCAGCCTCAAAACCAAAGTTCCGTACGTCGATCCGCACCAATAAAGCGACGCCTATTTCGCTCACATTTGCTCACCAAAAATGGGCCTCGTGGCATAGGTCACAACCCCTAATCCTCGGTTTTCGCAATCACAGTTAATAGGTATGCTCTGCCACTGATGAGCGATCACACCGAACCTGGTTTGCCCGCCCAGCCAACTCCCGAAAAACCGCAACACACATCTCATGACACACGTGGGGAATCACAAGTGTGGGCAGCGATTAGTTCACTTGTCGCAGGTCCAGCTGTCTGGGGCGGAATCGGTTGGATGGCGGACAACTTCTTTAACAACACCACTCGCGTGTTCACACCGATCGGCGTTGTAGTTGGGTTCATCACCTCGTTTTACATTGTGTACATTAGATTTGGTCGTAACTGACCAAGCGTTCGACAACAGTCGAGCCCGATGCGACGAATGGGAGTCACACCGGACATGCTGAATCACAGCATCGTTATTCCGCTCAGCGGAAGCGAAGAAGGCGGCACGTTTCACGCTCCGTCAGTAGCAGAGTTCTTCCCAGGCGGTTTGCTGTTTGTCGGCACCCCATTCGAAATGTCTCGTATCAACTTGATCATGATCTTGATGGTCGTTGTTATCTCTGTGTTTTTCCTCGCCGCATTCCGTGCACCAAAGTTTGTGCCATCTCGTCTTCAGAACATGGGCGAACTTGGTTTGGATTTCGTTCGCGTCAACATAGCTGAAGAAGTTATGGGTCACAACGGTGCCAAATACACCACGTACTTGACCACGATCTTCTTCTTACTTCTTGGCTTCAACATCACCGGCATCATCCCGCCGTTGCAGGTTGCCGCTACTTCCATCATCGCGGTTCCTTTGATGCTCGCAATCGCTACGTGGTTGTTGTTCAACATCGAAGGTTTGCGCAAACACGGTGCAGCTAAATACTTCAAGAACAACTTGTTCCCACCTGGTGTTCCAGCTCCGATCTACTTGCTCGTGACACCAATCGAATTCGTCGGCACATTCATCTTGCGCCCACTGACTCTCACCATCCGTTTGCTCGCAAACATGATGGCCGGTCACCTTCTTCTTGTGCTGTTCTTCAGCGCTACTTCCTACCTTTTGTTTGATGCAGAAGGTTTCCTCCGGATCTTCGGCTTGGCTTCGTATGCAATGGGATTTGCATTCACCTTGTTCGAAGTCCTCGTCGCATTCCTCCAGGCATACATCTTCACGTTGTTGACCGCGGTCTACATCGATGGTGCACTGGCGGACGAGCACTAAACCGCACCACAGTTCTAACCCACACAGACGACGTTTGATCAAACGATTGAACGCCTAACGAAAGGAAAAACAGTGAGCACACTCGCTGTAATCGCCGCAGCTGAAGCAGTCAGCGGTAACCTCAACGCAGTCGGCTACGGTCTTGCTGCAATCGGACCTGGCATCGGTATCGGTATCTTGGTTGGTAAAGCCCTCGAAGGTATCTCACGTCAGCCAGAAGCAACCGGCGTTTTGCGCACCAACATGTTCTTGGGTATCGCATTCACCGAAGCACTCGCACTTATCGGTCTTGTGGCCGGCTTCCTCTTCGCGTAACACGTACTTTTAAGGAAGGCTTGCCACCATGGGCATCACCACACTTATTGCATCAGCAGAGGGCGAACAGTCCATCCTGCTGCCTGCGCTTCCAGACTTGCTTTGGGGTTCGGTTTCATTCGTAATCCTTCTCGTGCTCTTCTCGAAATTTGTGTTGCCATCCTTCAACAAAGTACTTGTTGATCGTGCAGACAAAATTGAAGGTGGATTGCAACGTGCAGAAGATGCACAGCGCAAAGCACAAGCAGCTCTCGAGCAGTACTCGGCTCAACTTGCAGAGGCTCGCGCCGAAGCAGCGACCATTCGTACTGCTGCATCTGATGAGCGCAAAGCAATAATCGAAGAAGCTCGCACTGAGGCACAAGCAGTGGCTGCAAACGAAGTTCGTCGCGCAGCTGAATTGGTAACCAACGAACGCAATCAAGCAGTGTCGTCACTCCAGCGTGATGTCAGTGCTGTTGCACTCGATTTGGCATCCAAAATTGTTGGAGCTTCTTTGCAAGATGATGCCCGCGCACGTTCAGTAGTGGATGCATTCATCGCCGACCTCGAACGCCAAGCTTCTGAGGCAGGTCGCTAATGCTCGGATCCAGCCGCGAATCACTCATTGCACTACAGGAGCTAGTTGCTTCCCGTAGTGCTGATGCGCAATTCGCTGCAGCAGCAGGAGACCTCTTGAGTGTCTCCGCACTGTTGGCATCAGACAAGCCTTTGCGTACAGCCATTGTGGACTCCGGTACCGCAGTTGCTGATCGTGAAAACTTGGTTCGCGATGTTTTCAGTTCACGTATCGGTGCACTCGCACTTGATTTTGTGATTGCTGCTGCGAGCCGTCGCTGGTCATCTGAAGATGATCTCGTCGAAGCCGTCGAAATCATTGGTGCTCAGGTTGTGTTTGCACATGCAGATGCACAAGGTGTCATTGATCAGGTTGAAGAAGAGATCTTCCACTTTGGTCGTGCTGTTGATGCAAATCCTGACCTACAAATGACTTTGACTAATCCTGCTTTGTCAGGTGCCGCAAAATCTGCTGTGGTTTCGGATGTGCTCGCAGGTCGCGCAGCGGCAGGCACAGCCCAACTTCTCGTACACACCGCTGCAAATCTTCGCGGACGCCGCGTCGATGCAGCACTGACCGCTTTGAGTGATATCGCAGCAGCCCAACGTCAACGTGTCGTTGCACATGTGCGCGTTGCCATTGCACTCACTGCCGAACAAGCAACTCGCATGTCAGCCGTTCTCGGTCGACTTGCAGGTCGCAATGTCAGCCTCAATGTTGTGATTGATCCTTCTGTCATCGGTGGCGTGTCTGTGCGCCTTGGTGACGAAGTGATCGATGGCAGCATCGCCAACCGTCTCGAACAAGCTCGACGAACTCTCGTCGGCTAATTCAGACACCGAAACTCATAACAACCACCACCCCAAGGAAGCAGGACATCATGACGGAGCTTTCGATCCGCCCGGACGAAATCCGCGCCGCCATTGAGCGCAACGTCGCGTCATACTCTCC
>JBEBBR010000177.1:0-10708 GCA_041158285.1 Actinomycetota bacterium | reverse complement strand
GCCAAAGGACGATCTAGATCAGACGCACCTGGCGGCCAATCACTTTTCGCATGTCGAAGTAGTACGAGTCGCATTAGCCAGCAACTGCGTGAACGCCACCATCACAATGGACGATCTCACCAGTGGTTTTAGGGAACCAATCACTCATCAAACCAATGCAAGTACGAGCTGACGGTTCAGTGTCGCGAGTATCCCAGCCAAGCGGTGCGCGCTCGGTCCAAATCTTTTCGATCTTTTCAAAATCAGGGATGCTCTTGGCAGCAATAGTTGCAAGTGGGCCGGCTGCAACAAGGTTGACTCGAATATCCCGAGACCCAAGATCGCGAGCCAAATAGCGGCAGGTGGATTCGAATGCAGCTTTGGCAACACCCATCCAGTCATAAATTGGCCACGCGATGGACGAATCAAAAGTAAGACCAACAACACTGCTGCCAGGAGTCATCAAAGGTAGGCAAGCCATGGAAAGTGACTTCAAGGAGTAGGCACTGATGTGTAGAGCTACAGATACATCTTCCCACGGAGTGTTAAGGAAATTTCCTCCGAGAGCAGATTGTGGAGCGAAGCCAATTGAGTGCAAGACACCGTCTAATCCATCAACATGTTCGCGAAGTCGATCTTCAAGTGAATCAAGGTGTTCTTGATCTGAAACATCGAGTTCAATAACTGGAGCGAGCTGTGGAAGTTTTGCTGAAACTCGTTTGGTCAGTGCCAAACCGCGACCAAAACCTGTCAGCACCACTGTGGCACCTTCAAGTTGAGCAAGTCGGGCAACGTCAAATGCGATTGAACCTTCGGTCAAAACGCCAGTGACCAAAATTCGTTTTCCTTCAAGAATTCCCATGATTACCTCTCAGTGTCCCATTCCCAAACCACCATCAACTGGAATGAGTGCTCCAGAGATGTAACCGGCTCCTGGTGAAGCCACGAATACCACCACGTCTGCAATCTCTTGTGGAGAGGCATAACGTCCTAATGGCACATTTCCAACAATCGCTTTGCGTTGATCATCTGACAGCACAGCGGTCATGTCAGTATCCACGAAACCTGGTGCAATCACATTTGCTGTGATGCCACGTCCACCTAATTCGCGAGCAATACTGCGTGCAGCACCGACAAGACCACTCTTACTTGCCGCATAGTTGGCTTGACCCGCACTACCGAGCATGCCGACAACACTGGAGATGAAAATCAAACGTCCGCGGCGAAGTTTGAGCATACTTTTAGATGCACGGCGAGCAACTCGGAGAGCTCCAAAAAGATTTGTATTGAGCACAGCATCGATATCGTCATCGCTCATGCGTAGTAGCAAGGTGTCTTTGGTGACCCCGGCATTGGCGACTGCTACTTCAACTGGCCCCAGAGCGGCTTCAACCTCGTCGAATGCGGCATCCACAGAAGCAGTGTTTGAGACATCGCATGTGAAACCATGTGTACCTTCTGGCGCCTCACCTGAACGGGACAGAACAGCCACGGTGTCGCCAGCTGCGACAAAACTCAGGGCGATAGCTGCACCAATTCCGCGATTTCCACCAGTTACGACCACAACTCGAGACATGATTCCCTCTCTTCGAAGGCGCACGCTAGTGCCTACCGCTGGGTATCTAGGAGTTTGGCACACGCAAATTAGTGCAGTTCACGTCCAGATTGGTGGATGTAGCTCGTTGAGGTGGAATTTCCACCTTCTCGGCCTGCATTCGCCACGACAACGGCGATCCAAGGCAGAACCAAGGACCCCGCCAATAAAAACCAACGCAATGGGCCATCCACCCATAAAGCAGCCACGAAACAGGCTAAACGAATGGACATCGACCACATATATCGGCGGCTTCGTTCAGCCTGATTGACCGACAAACTTTCACGCGCACCACTGATGTCATGAACTTGGTCATCAGACTTCTTTGAACGGCGCATGGCCTGAGCGTATGCCTTTGGGCGCTACGTCGCATCTGCTCGTACCATGGTGTCATGCAACGACTAGATCGATCACAGCTCGTTGCCTTAACTGTCGCCATGCTTCTGATGGTGCCACTCACTGCTATCGCCGCCCGATGGCAGTGGAATCGGTATCTGGAGCGGGATACAAGAAACAACCTCATCGTCACCAATGCAAACTCCACTCCTGTTCCGGTCGAGTCACTTCTTCGACCTGATGCAGAGCCTCACGCTGATGATGAATGGGCAATGGTCACGATGTCTGGCACCTATCAGACTGAGAATCAAAAGCTCTGGCGTCGTCAACCACTCAATGGCGCTCCTGGCTTCATCGTCATCACTCCTCTGTTGACTGATACTGGACTGAGGGTTTTAGTTGCACGTGGCTGGGTGCCTGCCATTGGACGTGACCCAAACCCCGAAGTCAACCTCGCGGTTGAGTCAGGCACTCACGTAGTAACTGGACGCATCAGGTTGCTTTCACCAGGTGATAATCAAGATCCATCTGACCTACCAGTTGGTGTAACAAACTCTCCACAAACAATGTTGGATTCGCAAACTCCCATCGCTCTCATTGAGATGACTGACGATGATCGTGACTTTGCACTGACGCTTCTACCGCTACCAGAAATCACTGGCGGACCGCACTTGGGTTATGTCGGTCAGTGGATTCTTATTGGCGCGGGAACCATTGGCGTGTACATCATTGTGGTTCGACGATCTCGCGAAGCGGCAAGGAATGCTGTGAAGGAATCAGTAGATCAAGAATCAATCTGAAAATTGTCGGTTATATAAATCCGCATACAAACCACCAGATTGCAGCAATTCACTGTGCGTTCCTTGTTGAACGACTTTTCCATTTTCCAAAACCACAATCGAATTTGCGTTTCGAACTGTAGAAAGTCGGTGCGCAATCACCACTGAAGTTCTACCAACTAAAGCATTAGCTAATGCCGATTGCACTTCTGCTTCTGACTCTGAATCGAGATGAGCGGTCGCTTCATCGAGGACCACAATGCGCGGAGACTTCAGCAATATTCGTGCAATAGCCATTCTTTGCTTCTCGCCTCCAGAAAGTCTGTGACCGCGATCCCCGACTACGGTGTTGAGACCATCGGGAAGACTTTCAAGTAATGAGCTGAGAGAAGCCGATTCTAGAGCTTGGATCATCTCTGCATCTGTGGCATCAAGTTTGGCGTAGGAAAGATTCGCACGAATGGTGTCGTGAAATAGATGTGCATCTTGGGTAACAACACCAACATTTGCCGCAATGTCGCTAAGCCGTAAATCTTTAACATTGATTCCACTAATCAGGAGTTCGCCACTCGTGACATCGTAAAGTCGAGGAATCAAAGATGTTGTAGTGGTTTTACCTGCACCAGATGGACCAACGAGGGCCACCATATGACCGGCAGGAACTTCAAATGAAACATCATCAAGGATTGGTACGTCGGAAGGTCGGATATCGCTGCGGGCAATGGATTCCAATGATGCAAGACTCACTTCGTCCGCACTGGGATACGTGAAAGAAACCTCGTTAAAGCTCACAGACAGAGGGCCGGACGGAAATTCCTTTGGATTCGCTGGATCTTGAACCATCGGTCTGAGGTCTAGCACCTCAAACACTCGAGCGAATGAAACAAGGGCAGTCATGACATCGACCCGAACATTGCTCAAAGCGGTTAAAGGTCCATAGAGCTGGGCCAGCAAACCAACCAAAGCGAGCAACGTTCCAAGAGAAATCGAACCGCCCATGGTGAGGACGCCGCCGGCACCGTAGACAAGTGCGGTTGCCATGGTTGCAATCAATGTCAATGCTGTGAATAAGGCGCTAGTGCCCATTGCAATTTTGATGCCGATATCGCGAACTCGTCCTGCTTTCGCAGAAAAGACTTCAGTTTCAGATTTCGGAGTTCCGAAAAGTTTGACGAGCAATGCACCGCTGACATTGAATTTCTCCGTCATTGATGCATTCATCTCTGCATTCAGATTCATCGATTCAGCTGTCAAAGTTTGCAGTTTTCGCCCAAGCCACTTCGCGGGAAGCAGAAAGATCGGAACCAGCAGTAACGCTGCGATGGTGATTTGCCATGAGAGCGAAATCATTGTCACTAACACGATAATTACTCGGATAGCGTTACCAAGTACCCCGGCAAGTGTTGAGGTGAAAGCACGCTGCGCACCAATCACATCTGAATTAACTCGCGAAACCAAAGCGCCTGTTTGTGTGCGAGTGAAAAATGCAAGAGACTGTTGTTGAACATGCCCGAAAACTTCTGTTCGCAAGTCATAAATAAGTTGTTCGCCAATTCGACTTGATGCATAGCGCCCCAACATGCCCAACGCCGCTTCGAGCAAAGCAACGAGAGCGATAACCACTGCCGTTGTAACTACTGCCGCTTTATCTCCGCTAGGAATCCCAGTATCCACGATCTGTCGGAAAAGTAATGGCTGCACAATGACGAGAATTGATCCCAGAACCAAGATGCTGAGTAAGAATGAAACCAGTCCACGCATAGGTACGGCATATTTCAGAATTCTTTTAACTGTTCCTGGTGCGAGCTTCTCTTGTGCCGCTTTTGGATCTCGAGTCAATGACATATGTGCCATGAACAATGGAGGCATTGACATAGATGGCTCCTAGGCTAGGGAAATTAAGTCGGCGTAAGAGTCGTTCCAAAGATCTTCAACGCCATCTGGCAACAATAAAACTCTTTCGGGGTTGAGTGCTGCTACTGCGCCATCATCGTGGCTGACAAGCACAACCGCTCCTTCATATGTGGAAAGCGCACCCAAGATCTCTTCGCGGGAAGCTGGATCAAGGTTGTTTGTTGGCTCGTCGAGGAGTAAAACATTGGCCGCACTCACAACAAGCATGGCAAGCGCGAGTCGAGTTTTTTCGCCACCACTTAGTACGCCAGCTGGTTTGTAGGCATCATCACCGGAGAACAAAAAAGAGCCCAAGACTTTGCGCGCTTCAACGTCCGAAAGATCTGGACTTGCTGATTGCATATTGTCTAGAACCGAACGCTCAGGATCCAATGTTTCATGTTCCTGTGCGTAATAACCAATACGTAATCCGTGACCAGGCAATATTTCACCAGTATCAGGTTTATCAACGCCGGCCATGATTCGAAGCAAAGTAGTTTTACCTGCACCATTGAGTCCCAGAATGACGACTCGCGAACCTTTATCGATTGCGAGATCCACATCCATAAAGATCTCTTGAGAGCCATAACTACGCGAAAGACCTCGAGCCATTAATGGAGTTTTGCCACATGGTGCTGGCGAAGGGAAACGCAACCTAGCCACTCGATCACTGGCACGTTCATCTTCAAGACCTGAAACCAAACGCTCTGCTCGTTTCAGCATCACTTGCGCAGCCTTAGCCTTAGATGCAGTTGCACGCATTCGTTCGGCTTGTTGCTGCAGTACAGAAGCCTGCTTCTCGGCATTTGCTCGTTCACGTTTGCGACGACGTTCGTCAGCTTCACGTTGATTGAGGTAGAGCTTCCACCCCATGTTGTAGATATCGAGTTCGCAGCGATTGGCATCGAGATAAAAGACGCGATTAACCACAGCTTCGAGCAACTCAACATCGTGACTGATGATGATGACGCCACCACTGTAATTAGAAAGATAGGTTCGAAGCCACGTAATTGAATCAGCATCTAAGTGGTTAGTTGGTTCGTCGAGGAGCAGTGTTTCACAACCACTGAAGAGGATTCTCGCCAACTCAATTCGACGACGTTGACCGCCTGAAAGGGTTTGAAGTTCTTGATCTAGAACTCGTTCTGGTAAGCCAAGGCTTGAAGCGATAGTTGCCGCTTCGGAATCCGCCGCATAACCACCAGCCGCAATGAAGTCAGCTTCTGCAGATGCGTAACGACGCATGGCCCGTTCCATTTTTGACGGGTCATCACCGGCCATCGCCTCTTCGGCCGCACGCATTCGCCGTACAGACTCATCAAGACCACGAGCCGACAGAATGCGGTCTCGAGCAGTCACACTCAGGTCACCGGTACGCGGATCTTGTGGCAGGTAACCCACCGAACCCGTTGAAACAACACTGCCAGCAGCAGGTGTTCCTTCGCCAGCTAAAACTTTAGTGAGAGTTGTTTTTCCTGCACCATTACGGCCAACGAGTCCAACTTTGTCCCCTGCGGCTACGCGAAAAGTTGCGCCATCGACTAGTAGTCGAGCGCCGGCACGCAACTCAATATTGGTAGCAACAATCACGGGTGGTCAGAGTAACTTATTAAATATTGAACCCAAGTGCTCGCATCATTTCGCGACCATCCTGAGTAATTTTGTCTGGACCCCATGGTGGCATCCACACCCAGTTGATACGGAAATCTGCAACATGTCCATCAAGAGCAGCTCGAGTTTGATCTTCAATGACGTCAGTGAGTGGACAGGCAGCGGATGTGAGAGTCATATCGATGGTTGCGATCCGGTTTTCATCTAGATGAACTCCATACACAAGACCCAAATCGACAACATTGATACCCAGTTCGGGATCAACAACATCGCGCATAAGTTCCAGCAAATCTTCGTCTGAGGGAATCTCCTCGGCTGCCAGAGCCTCAAGATCACGATCTGTCATGACTTCTCCAATCGAACAATTTGTGAAACTGCATCTTTCATTGCCATCCAACTCAGCAATGCACATTTAACACGGGCCGGGAATTGCGATACTCCAGAAAATGCAACCGCGTCAGCGAGAACATCTTCATCACCCTCGAGCTGACCGCGGCTTTGCATTAACTCGAGAAATGCTGCCTCGGTTGCAAAAGCACTATCAACTTTTTGATTGTTTACCAATTCCCACATCACAGACGCACTTGCCTGACTAATGGAGCAACCTTGATTGTCATAGGAAACGTGAATGACCCCATCAGCATCAATAGTTGCGCGCAAAGTGATCTCATCACCACACGTTGGGTTGACATGATGAACTTCAGCTTGGAAATCAGGCTGAAGACCTTTGCCCTGTGGGTGTTTGTAATGTTCAAGGATAATTTCTTGATACATGGATTCAAGACTCATGCAACACCAAAGAATTTCTGTGCGGAATAAATGCCTGCAACCAATGCGTCAATATCGGACTCATCGTTGTAGAGATAGAAAGATGCGCGGGTCGTGGCTGGAACGCCATATCGACGACACACTGGCCATGCGCAGTGATGACCAACACGGACTGCAACACCTTTTGAATCAAGTACCTGACCGACGTCATGCGGATGGATGTCTTTGATCACGAAAGAAATTGCAGAACCTCGGTCAATAGAATTGTTTGGACCGACAATATCCAAACCAGGAATTTCTTGTAGAGCCTTGACAGCTTTTTCAGTTAAGGCATGTTCATGCTGTGCAATTTTGTCCATACCTATTTCAGAAAGATAACGGGCAGCTGCGCCTAAACCAACCGCCTGTGCAGCCATCGGTGTGCCAGCTTCGAACTTGGTCGGCGAATCTGCGTAGGTGCTTGATGCAAGGTGCACGGTTTTGATCATCGAACCACCAGTGATGAACACTGGCAATGATGACAAAGCTTGCGAACTCCCCCACAACACACCAATGCCTAATGGGCCAAGCATCTTGTGTCCGCTAAAGGCAACGAAGTCCGCACCTAATGTGGCTACATCCATCTGCATGTGCGGTACAGACTGGCACGCATCAACGACGAACCAAGCGTTGACAGAACGAGCTGCTACTCGAAGTGGTTCGAGATCATTGATAGTTCCGAGGATGTTGCTCTGATGCACGACCGAAATAACTTTGGTTTTGTCACAAACTAATGACGACAATGACGAAAGGTCGAGCCGACCATCATCCGTAAGCGGAATGAACTTGAGTACAGCTCCAGTTTTGAGTGCAACCTCTTGCCATGGAATCAAATTGGCGTGATGTTCCATCTCAGAGAGAAGAATTTCATCACCAATTTCGAGAACGAAACGATGTTCACCCTCTGATAACGAGTTACCCATACGACTCTTGGCTGTCGCATTGGAGAAACCATAAGCAACAAGATTGATAGCTTCTGTCGCGTTTTTGACATAAACAATTTCATCTGGATTCGCACCGATGAATTGAGCAATATCTCTGCGAGCTTCTTCATAGGCCAATGTTGATTCTTCTGCGAGTGCATGTGCGCCACGGTGAACCGCAGCGTTATGCACTTCATAGAAATCTCGTTCAGCATCGATAACCATCTGCGGTTTTTGTGAAGTTGCCGCTGAATCTAGATACACCAACGGCACGCCGCCATGAACTTCTCGATTTAGAATCGGGAAGTCTTGGCGGATTCGTGCTACGTCGAGTGTCATGATGTTATTTCGCTAGAGCTGCGTACTGCTCGTAGCCATTGGCATCGATCTGCTCAGCAAGTTCAGGACCACCTTCTGCAGCAATACGACCATCCATGAAGACGTGAACAAAATCAACAGGAATCTGGCGAAGTAGGCGTGTGGTGTGAGTAATCAAAAGCACACCAGTAGAACCAGCTTCACGCACTCGATTGACACCTTCAGAAACAACTTTGAGTGCATCAACATCGAGGCCCGAATCAGTCTCATCCAAAATTGCCATCTTTGGCTTGAGTAGTTCCATCTGCAGGATTTCGTGACGCTTACGTTCACCGCCTGAGAAACCTTCGTTGACATTGCGCTCTGCGAAAACTGGATCGATTGAAAGATCAGACATGGCAGTCTTCATTTCCTTCATCCATTCACGAAGCTTTGGGGCTTCACCACGAACAGCGGTAACCGCTGTGCGCAAGAAATTGCTGACGGATACACCTGGAACTTCAACTGGATACTGCATAGCTAAGAAAAGTCCGGCACGTGCGCGTTCATCGACTGACATTTCGAGGACATCAACGCCATCGAGAGTGATGGAACCTCCGACAACTTCATAACGAGGATGTCCAGCAACGCTGTATGCCAAGGTGGTTTTACCAGAACCGTTGGGTCCCATGATGGCGTGAGTTTCACCAGAACGAATGGTGAGGTTTACACCTTTAAGGATTTCTTTAGTTCCTTCTTCAGTCTCAACTCGAACCTGAAGATCTTTGATTTCTAGAACACTCATGGTCACTCACTCACTTGTACTGTGATGATGGCGGTATCGCCTTCACCTTGGATTTGAACAGGAAAAACTTGAACGGGTTTGGTAGCTGGCGGACCTGATGGCATGCCAGTTTTTAGATCAAATGCGGAGCCATGAAGCCAGCATTCAAGAAAGCAACCCGAGAGCTCACCTTCACTCAATGCAACTTCTGCATGTGAGCAGACATCTTCAACAGCAAAAACACCTTCGGACGTATGAGCAATTGCCATATCAATATCAGCAACTTCATACTTTTTTACAGTTCCGAGTGGTAGTTCGCTAAGAACACCTGCATCAACCCACTTAGCCATGAGCAGCCTCATCAAACAATGGGTTTGGATCTCCGAGTCGGCGTTCGACACCAGCCATCAAACGATCTCTGATGTCTAAAGCTGGAATACGTTCAATAACTTCGGCGAGGAATCCGCGGACCACAAGACGTTTCGCCTGCACTTCAGGAATTCCGCGAGAGGTCAAGTAGAAAATCTGTTCCTCGTCGAAACGACCGGAAGCAGAAGCATGTCCTGCACCAACGATTTCGCCGGTTTCGATTTCAAGATTCGGAACAGAATCTGCACGAGCTCCTTCGGTCAACAACAAGTTGCGGTTGATTTCATAGGTGCTCGTACCGATGGCGTTTCCGCGGATGAGAACATCACCGATCCACACTGAGTGTGCATCTTTACCTTGCAAAGCACCCTTGTACATCACATCGCTTCGGCAATGAGGAACAGAGTGATCGACAAACAAACGATGTTCGTGATGTTGTCCTTGGTCGGTGAAAAAGGCACCGGACAAAACAGCGTCGCCGCCAGTATCGAGATAATTAACAGTTGTCACCAGGCGGACTAAATCGCCACCAAGTGTGACTGCAACATGGTTGACCTTGGCGTCTCTACCCAAGGTGATGGCATGTTGTCCTGCGAGCACCTGATCTCGGTCACCATCTTGTACCGAAACAATGGTGAGGTGAGCACCGTCTGCAACATTAAAAGCTGCAGCAATACCGAGAGATCCAGAACCTGTGTGGTCAAGAACAATCATGGTTTTCGCGTATTTGCCAACATTGATTTCAACTCGACCAGTTGCTGCACCTGAGATTCCAGTTGTACGAATGACTACCGCTTCAGAATCAGAGAAATCTTTCGGAACAGTGACCAGCAAAGTTTGCTCCGAAAATGCAGCGGCAGCTGCAGCTAGTCGATCCGCTGCAGGAAACTCTGAACCGGCATCTCCATGTGAGATTTCAATTCCAGTTGGAGCGGTTACTGAAAAAGCGATCTGGCCAACCTTCGCTTCCAATGCATGCAAAGAATTCAAGCGAGCTAGTGGTGTAAATCGCCATTCTTCTTCGCGTCCGTGAGGAATTGCGATGTCGGTGATTGGTTTGCCTTGCAATCGTGGTGCAAGATCTTGTGGAGGTACAACTACTGACATGTCAGCCCACTGCACCTTCCATTTGAAGTTCAATCAAGCGGTTGAGTTCGAGTGCATATTCCATAGGAAGTTCACGTGCAATCGGCTCAACGAAACCGCGAACGATCATTGCCATTGCTTCATCTTCGGTCATACCGCGAGACATGAGATAGAACAGTTGATCATCACTGACCTTAGAAACTGTTGCTTCGTGGCCCATGGAGACATCGTCTTCGCGAACATCAACATA